>JBHLQS010000098.1:0-10082 GCA_048883405.1 Candidatus Thorarchaeota archaeon | reverse complement strand
AGGACCTATAATCTGTGGGATCCGGATGAGTTTAAAGAAGCCTCACAATCGGATATGATGGAACACTGTTCGAAAGTTGTGGGAACCATGGCACGACAGGCAGTTGAATTAATACTAGCACAAGAGATCAATTTGGATGAATTTCGCACTTGAAATCTTGTTTATTTTTCCCTAATCCATTAGGGTAAGAACTTGGATTCACCAGCGCTCGTTCATTTTCAATAGTGTCAAGCATCTTGTCTATCTGTTGCAAGAGATTGGAGAATGCTGTTATCTTCTCTTGATCTTCCTGTTGTTTCCCAATGATATCTAGTTGGTCCAGAAAATCAGTGGAATCCTTGGTGAGGCTTGAAGAATCAGGTTCTGCACTAAATGAGATTATACGTGAGTCGAAGAGGTACGGTGCTAGTTCAATTGTGACAGCAAGGCTCTTGCTAATTCAGGCAATTCAGGTTGTTTGAGCTGAAAAGAAGAATGAGGGAGCTTAAGGCTCCCTTGCATTTTTGGATGATGTAGCTGTAGTTTGCATCATCTTCGTTTCAGATAGATGACCACAACTGCAATTATCGCAATAGCGGATACTCCTATAACGATAATTGGCACCCAATCAATAGGTTGAGCATCGTCTACTACAACGTTATCAAACATTAGCCACTCTCTTGTATAAAACACAAACAGCTCAGACGTGTCAATGTCTGTGTCCTCTCTCTCCATAACTAGAGAATCGTTGAGTTTTACTGAGAACTTACCAGCCGTGGTTCTGGTCACATCTATGTGATGCCAACCTGTAGCAGGTACAAGGGGTGTATAGCTAACAACAGCGGTATGGGCACCATCAAAGCTCTTTCGAAGACTTAGAGTGAAACCATAGCCTTGTGGTGTGCTAGTGGCTTGAAATTCAATCCAGTAGCATGTCCAGTCGTACCAATCATCTCCATCTAAATTGCTGCTGATGAACGCAATCGAAGCAAATGTAAGATCACTAACGTTGGCTTCAATGCCTTTGACATCAAAGCTCCATGTCCCATACGCTATATTACTGGGATGACTTATTATGCCTCCATCTTCTTGGTCTAGTTGTAGATAATTATTCGTGGCTGACCATTCCGAACCATCATCAAATACCGAGTTTTCACAGATGGTCCATCCATCATAGTCGCCATCATTGAAGTCATCAGACCAAACCACTGCGCCTCTACCAGCCAGAGGGCTATATCCCATCCAACATAGTAGAACCAAGATTGCAAATCCCATTACCTTGTAATCCAGTCTATCTACCACCGCGAATACACCTCAAATATTGAGTAGAATGACTTATAACGAAGTTATTAATATATTTTACTTAACATTATTAAGCGAAATGACTTAATCGACGGAGGAGAGATGGTGTTTACAACTCTTCGCTTCCCAACCAAGCAACAGAGCCGCATCTGGCTCAGAAGGCGTCGAAGAGAGAGGCCATCGGAGATCGCTAAGGAGCTGAATCTGTCAAGGCCTTATGTGAGCATGGAGCAGAGGGAAGCAGAGACCCGGATCAAGAGGCTCATAGAACATGCTGCATCAGTGAACAGAGTGAAGGTAGATCGTCTGAGTGCTCGATATGGAATTGCAGAGGGCTACTGTCATGCAAATAAGGCTCAGACATACATCACCTACTCTCCCAAGATTGGTGTTCTGAACTGGTATATCCATAAGGGGGACTGTGGCACCTGTGACATAAGGCATCAATGCAAGGAGGCCCTTCTCGCCTTAGCTGAGGAATGGGAGATTCATGGGCCTCCGGATATGCCTCCAACAGAACTCGGTGAGTATCTGTTTAACATCATCCGGAGACGACTGAAATGGGACAAGAAGTGAAGGATGTTACAAGAATATGTCAGAAACCTCAGCGTCTAGCGATTACAACCTATGGGCATCAGAAGTCTTGGCAAGTTGTTATTGCAGCGAGTTTAATCACAATCTTGTCCATATCAGCCATCTCGAATATCATTGGAGCACCAATTACTATGGCAAAAGGGCTACATAGATACGATGCATTACTACTGGATCTTGACCAAGATGGTACGCTTGCACAAAATGTGATGTGCGATACCTATATTCATTCAGACGATGTTCCGTTTTGGGGAAAGATAGCTGAGTTGACCACTGGAGGGTTTGCAATTGCAGGCTATTACATTGGTGAAGGTGAAAGCTACAATGATAAGAAACTCTGGGTGATTCGGACTGATGAGTATTATAACCCAGTTTGGAATAGAACCTATGGAGACACAGTTGAAATTCGGGCGATAGCGGAGATGAATAATGGGGACATTGCAATTGGGCACTATGTCGAGGGTTACGAGGATTACGGTGGTATTGGTCCTTTTCAGATCTTAGTCATTGATGATGAAGGAGAATTCGTTAGGGAACGGAGTTGGCGCTTCGGCTGGTGCAGTGGGTTCTCACACTGCGATGACGGGGGATTCATAATTGCGAAAGAGATTTATAACACTCTAAATGCGTCGCCTTTCTGGATGGCTCGTATTGATACGGGTCTGAGAGTGGTCTGGAACAAGACGTATCCTAGTTTTGCTTCAGGCACAGATATTGTTGAGGACATGGCTGGAGGGTTCACGATGCCCTTGGAACCAGGATTGGACGGTCCTATAGGAATAGTCCGCCTTGACGACCAAGGTGATGAAACCTCAAGAGTCTTCACTAATTCGACTGCAGTAAGCTGGCATCTTTGGTTGACACAATGCAGTAATGGTGAATACCTGGGCTGGTCCGGGAATTACATCATTCGTTTCAACATTGAAGGCGAAATTCTATGGGAGAAGTATGTTGACTTCTACGTGCATGGAATTAAGAAGCTGAGTTCCAACCGATTTGTTGCCTTCGAAAGTGCTGGCGTCCGTGCGTTAGAGTGGCGTAATTCAGGCATGGATCTGGAATGCTTTGATGCAGGCGGCACCACTATTTGGAATCGCTCAGTTCAGACTGCCGGCTCCTTTGTCCCGGATATCATTTCCAACACTGATGGTGGTCTCACTATTCTTGGAATGGTGGCCTCCAACTAGCAATCTTCCGTTCCAGCCAGTTTTTCAGAACCTGATGCAGAAGCAGCATACTACTTGGCGGCTTCGCAGTTTTTGCATTAGTTGTTGTGTTCAGACACCAGGTTCAGTCAGTCAGTTAGGGTGCTCAGAACAGAAGCTCAGAAAATGGTTACGGATTGATCAAGTAGATCTAGAATGAAGGATGACGGACCATGAAATCTCCTTGGAATTCAAATTGGATTACATCTGTTTCTCTTGCCTATGGAAGATAGTCAGGTCCGAATATCTCCTGTGCCATGACGACCTTGGGATACCTACTCTCTCTGTAACACATCATTTAGCCAGTCAAAGGCAATTTGTTCAAGTAGACTAAGATTGTCTATTTGGCAGTGCATGCTGGCACCATCCTCTTGCGTGAAGACCCTCATTTCCTTGGTATTACTCGACACTTGCTCATAGAAATCATAGCACTGCCGCATTTGCTCCTCCGAATCTCCATCTCCTACTAGGCATAGGACAGGACATGAAATGGACTTGGGATCCACCGGCGGAATTCTCCTTGATAAATCCATGAGTTCCTTCATCGAGCTGACGCGTGATGCATCTACAGCATGTTCAAGAGATACTCTCGTGAACGCATTTACTTTTGCTGCGAGCCCAGTGAGAGCTTTGAAGATGAACTCAGGTGCTTTCTGTAATGCACTTGGAATCTCTTCAGTGAGCAATGCGTTTAGGTCATACAGGGGCGCCGCCAATACAATGGCTTCGATGCGGTCATCAAAAGATGCCTGATGCATGACCTGGTATGCGCCAGAGCTAAATCCAATTGCAGCCAGATGTTCAGAGTCAGTTTCAGGTCGGTTTACTGCATAATCTACTATGAATTTATGGAACCCGGGCGCCACCATCACTTCAGCAGGGTCCAATGCTGGCAGGTCTGGATACAGTACTGGCGGGGCTCTTGATCCCTCATAAGCGAGCGTTATGACATTGAACCCTCTCTGTAGCGCTGTCGCACCGCCCCAGAAGTACTGGTCCTCTGGATACATCTCTCCTCCATTGAGTATGATTATTGTTGGACGTTTCATGCCACTGTTGTCTGGTGACATGAAATACCCCGGCATGAGTAGTTCATCATCCCCTCGAACCCACGGCACTTGAATCGGCTCAATGTGAGCCTCAAGATAGGTAGCAGCTCGTTGAAAACATGACACGAGCCTGTGATAGGTCTCATCTCGCTGTTCACTGAATGTCGAGATTCCAATGATCCCTATTCGATAGTACGTATAGGCATGGAGGTACTGGATGGCGGCGGTTGCAGTATTCCCCCTCTCTACTGCCTCATCAGCTCGCTCTTCACATCTCCGGCCAAGAGCCAACCATTCGTGTGCCCAACTGTCCGGATCGTTTTCCTTGATTCTATTTGCAGCATACATGATCTCACCCATGGATGCACCATGATGTGAAACATTCACAGTGGCCGCCATCAGATAGAAGTCCATATCCTTGTTCTTGAAGTGAAATCGGTATGAGGCTCTCTTCGCAATTCTGTCTTTCTTACTATTTCCTCTCGTCTTTATCACCCATTTAGGTTCTAGGACGATTCTATATTGTACGAATAAGCATCTAGAATTGCTGCCTTACATATAGGGTTGAATTATAAGGCCATCGTAGGGTCATAGGACATGCGAAAAGTAACGATTGAGCTGAAGACAAACCCTCAGTTCAAAGAGGCTCAACGCGGCATCTTCGACAAGATTGAATCTATCGAGGGACTGGAGCTGTTTAGATTCGACTTCAAGAAGGGCGATGCCCTGATGCTCACAGATTTCATAATGAAGAAGGGATACTCCCTAGAAGACGCTGAAATCCCGACAGAGGCTGAGATTCTCACTGTACTAGAAACGAAGAATCGTACCTACACCTGTCTGATGAGGCTGAAGCCGTATCGAGAGCTCGATACTATAGTCAAGAAGTTCGATATCGATGTAATCTGGGATACCCCATTAAAAGCCACAGAAGAGAAGCGTGTCTATAGTGCTATTGCTGATCAGGAGAACATGAAGAAACTTCTCTCAGCAATCAAGCTTGTGGGTGATATCGAGAAGACAAGCTTTCACAAGGCAACCTATGGTGCACACGGCTTACTGTCCTGTCTGACAGCAAGACAGAAAGAAATACTCATTCTCGCCAAGAAAACGGGGTACTACGAGTATCCCCGGAGGACAAAGAGTGAAGACCTAGCGCATATGCTTGGAATCAGTAAGGCTTCCACAATTGAGCATCTTCGAAAAGCGGAAGTCCGAATAATGAATCACATCTTGGCAGGGTACTAGTATCTGAGTTCTAAGAACGAGTGAAGGAGAAAGTTGAATGCATCTTCTGCTCTTGCGCGAAGCCTTATGTTGCTTCAAGCTTGATTCAACCTATGGCATCAGATCTCTCAAAAAAAGCAACGAAACTCATGGATGAACAAAGGGCACACTGTGCTCAAGCGATATTCGCTACATATGGTGAACACCTAGGCTCAGGAAAGGTCGACTTTGAGACCTGCATGAAGATATCCTCGGCATTCAGTGGGGGAGTAGCAAGAACTGGCAACATTTGCGGAGCAGTAAATGGCGCACTAATGGTACTTGGCCTGAAATATGGCGGATCACCAATGGAAACAAGAGTCAACGAAGCTGCAGTCAAGCTTATGGATGAATTCAAAGCACTCAACGGAACAATATTCTGTCGAGAGCTAATCAATCATGACCTGCTCTCAGATGATGATGTGAAACGGGCATTTGAAGTGGGCGCCTTCAAGAACTGCTCCAAATTCGTTGAAGATGTTTCCAAGATTCTGGATAAGATGCTATAAATCTCAAATGCTGGCATTGACCCTGAGGATTGCCTCTGTGTGTTGCATCTTCCTGGTCGATTCGGCCGCAATGAACATCTCTCCATTCTCAGATTTAAATATCTGACATTCTGTAAATGGAGCTGTGTCATTAGTAGCTGTTGTAAAAGGGGAACGCGGTGTTGAACCCGTGTTCAGAGCGATGGAATTGATACCGTTCAAGGAAGCTCTTGAACCCTATGAAACTGTCTTGGTGAAACCAAATCTAATCACAAGTCACACATTCGAGACCGGTATAACAACAGATCCCATAGTAGTGGAAGCAGTAATCTCGAAGATTATGGAACTAGGCAAGAAAGCAATAGTGGTTGAAACTGAGGGTGGAATAACATCACCAGACGAGGCAATCATTGAAACAGGTATAATGGAAGTGATTGACCGATTGGGCTCTGTGTACATCAACATGGGGAAGCTCGATGAAAAGGTCGAGTTAGAGGTCGAGAGCCCTCGGGGAATAGAGAGATTCAGGGTGGCCCGAATCGCTGTAGAGTCAGCTATCATCACAGTGCCAACAATGAAGACGCTCCATCATACGACAATCACTATGGGATTGAAGAATATGTTCGGCATGCTCACTACACGTAACAAATACGCCATGCACCAATTCGGAACGAGCAACTTCGTCTACGATATCTGCAAGACCCTGCCACCGACTCTCAGCGTTATTGATGGCTTCTACGGCAAGTCTGGTGGTGGTCCATGGAGTGGCACACCAGTGAAGATGGACACAATCATAGCCAGTGTCGATCCAGTAGCTGCAGATGCGACAGCTGCAAGATGCATTGGCATCAATCCCTATACTATAGATCATGTTCGATGGCTCCATGAAGCTGGCATGGGAGAAATCATTGATATAGAGGTCGTAGGTGATGGCATCGATGCTGTCTATCAGAAATGGGAGCTAGACTAGGAGTAGGTGTGTGCAATGGATCCAATTATCTTACCCGAACCTGTGAGAAGAGGTGGCAAGACTCTACTGGATGCCCTATCACTCAGGCAGACGAACCGGAATATTGGTCCGAGAGAGATTCCACTACAGATTCTTTCAAACCTCCTTTGGGCAGCCTTTGGAGTGAATCGCGAGAAGGCATCCTTTGACAAACCAGGACGGACAGCTCCCTCGGCAAGTAATTCACAAGAGATTGATCTCTATGTTGCATTGAAGGAGGGTCTCTATGTGTATGAGGCAGTCCCGCATCAACTGACGCCCATTGCTGCAGGGGACTTTAGCATGCTGTCTGGTCAAGGTGGAGCGTCTAAGCTCACACAGCATACTCCAGTGAACATCTTCTATGTTGTAGATCATGCACGTTATGATCTTGGACCTGACCAACCTGACCCGAGGATTGGTGATCCGGAAGTTCAGAAGTCGTATTACTACACGGATACGGGATTCATTGCGCAAAACATCAATCTCTTTGCCGCTTCGGAGGGATTAGCCACCTGGTTTCACAACTGTGATAAAGAAAGTATCAGAGCTGAATTCAAGCTACGTTCTAATCAGCGGATCCTGTTTGCACAGACAGTAGGATACTCGTCATAGAAAAGAACACATATCTGCTTCTCTTGGCGATAAGGCAGATAGTCAGGTCCGAATAGCTCCCAAGCCATGACGATTTTCAATTAGTGTTATTTGTTTCAAGATTTGCTGGACTTGTTGAAACCGCCTCCGGACTTGAAGGCCTCAATGATTTTCAGACAGAAGAATGAGTAGAAATGGGAGTATGATGTAAAAATAACTTCACATAAAATTGGGAATAATTAAATGCAGCAATGGATAGTCGATAAGAAATATCGTTGAATGGTAAATGGAGCGCAAATGATATGGACGTTTTGATAGTATACTTCTCAGCCACAGGCAATACAGCGAAAATGGCAAAGGTCATTGAAGAGAGATTTGTTGAAATGGGAGATGAAGTCACCATGTCTAATGTGACCTCCTATAAGGATAGACAAGAAGAAACTGATTTGACCTCGTATGAAGCCGTGGTGTTTGGAGTGCCCGTTCACACTAGGCGGGCTCCGAGAGTTGTGAGAGAATGGTTAGGAACGCTCAATGGTCAGGGCAAAAAATGTTCGATGTTCTTTACTTATGGAGGTTTTGGGACCCACCCTGCCCATTATTCAACTCGACAGATCTTGGAAGAACAACATTTTCACGTTGTGTCATCCGTAGAGTTTCTAGGAGCTCATTCCTTCAATCTTGGCGGTTGGAAGGCTATGGAAGGGCGTCCTGATGAACGCGATTTTGCTGTAGCAAAAGAGTATGTCGAGATAACCCACAGAAGATTCACTGGTGAGGATGAGAGCCTTTTAGGTGAACTAGAGAAGACAAAATATCCCCAAGAGTTGCTTGATTCGGCTGAATCATTTCGATTCAAGACTGTTTCACAACTGCCGACAAGAGGAGGCACAGAGTGTAGCATGTGTTACACCTGTGAGGAATCATGCCCCACTGGAGCTATGGAAGCTGAATCAGGCGAAGCTGACAAGGGAAAATGTATTGTCTGTCTAGCCTGTGTAGCTAACTGCCCTGATTCCATGTTGGCTATCAGCGATACGTCGAAGGGTTGGCCATCAAAGTTGGAAGAGGAACACACCACTGAGGAAGACCTACAAGCACGAAAAAGCATAATCTACTCCTAAAATGGGCAAGATCTGCAGATTCTTCAATAGTCGTAGCGGCATCCTTTTAATTATTGAAAAGAAAGGTGGGGAGAGAGAACTAACCTCTCTCGAGTTGAAATCTGAAACTACATCTGTTTCTCTTGCCTGTACGGCAGATAGTCAGGTCCAAAGATCTCACGAGCCATGATGATTGTATTTGGTGACTCATAATTTCATGAGATTCATTCAGCCAGGTATTTTGTCATATTCCAGTAGTGTTGAAAGATCTCACTGACCCAACTATAGAACTCCTCACTCACGCCAGTAATCATCATTGAGAGGTCTACCTTCCCACTTCTATCAGGAAAACACACCCCTACCTTGTCATCAAACACGCCGACAAGTATTGGTACACTAGACAGTGTTCTGAAGTGTTTACCGTGCAAGCCTCCAATCTCACCAGGTTCTATTTTATTCTCATCCAAGACAATCCTGACATCCACACCGCTCGCAATCTTCTCGTCAAGAACTGAACCAATCTGTCTATAGGGTTCAGGTGCCAAAACCCATATTCTCTTTTTGGACTCTGTCACCGCGGTCATCTGAACATCCATCACCTGATAGACTCCACTGATGATCATTGAGTCCTTCAGGTCGCCGAGCTGTGTGATAAACCCGGAAGGCAATACGGATAGATCGTGAGTCTGGATATACTCCTTCTTATCGACGAGGAATTCAAAGTATGATGTCATCTGAATGAGAAGCTTTCCATATCCATTCAGACAGTATTCACCCTCGGTGTTCTTTTCAATAGCGCCTTTGTCCACTAGTCTGCTTAGATGACGTGAGGTTTCGGATGTTGTTATATCCAATATTTTAGCTATATCTGAAAGTTTCCTTGCCTTCTCATCCAATAAATGAAGGATTCTCAGCCTTTCTTCACTAGAGATCTCAAAAAGAAGATCAGTAACTTCCACATCAAACACCAGTATTTACTCTGATTAATCCAAAGTTTCTCGTATTGATTTGACTATGCTCCAATTGCTTTCAGCACAGTTACTTATTCTAATATTGAGCCTATTTAGGTAAAGGTGTAATAAATGAAACGACTACTTGCACTTTCCGGCAGTCCTCATCGAACTATATCCAATACAGTTCAGATACTACACTGGATTATGGACAGGGTCGAAGAAGAAGGCTGGGAATCCGAAATCATCCATATTCCCGATCAGCATATAGAGTTCTGTTCGGGATGTGGTCAGTGTCTTATCCAAGGGACTTGCTCCCAGAATGATGATACACAGGAACTTAAGAATAAACTACTCAATGCTGATGTAATTGTACTTGGAAGTCCAGTATATTTCATGCAGGTCACAGCACAGATGAAGACCTTCATTGACAGAACACTGAGTTTTGGTCATAGACCATGCCTGCAAGGAAAGATAGGCGCATCTGTCACAGTCTATGCTGGAGTAGGCAGTGCTCACTCAGTTGCAGATTACATGAATGGAGTATTGCGTGCTTGGGGCGTGAGT
>JBHLQS010000097.1:0-10100 GCA_048883405.1 Candidatus Thorarchaeota archaeon | reverse complement strand
GACATCTTCTGGCCAGTCTATTCTCAGTCCAGCAGCTACATAGTCGCTACATACCCAACGGTGAAACGATTGGAGTTTGCAATCCAATATGATGACACCTACGACTTTGGCAATAACTTCGGATATCATGTCATGGAATCTTGGAACACGGAGGACGACCTAGTTGATTGGACTCTGACTGTTAGGACGGGTGATGTTGATGCTGATGGGAAGGGAGAGGTGATTGTGGGGGATTATGACAACAACCTCTATGTCTTCGAACACATGTTGAACAACACCTACAAGCGCGCCTTCAAGTCCTTTGATATCAACCACACCGAGGTCTCTGATACGAGTCCATACATGTGGGAGGAGCTCGAAGGAGTATCAGGCACCTTTAATCGTGTGATTTGGGATCATGTGAAGTACATACTGGCTGACTGCGACATCGATGGTGATGGACTAAAGGAACTCATTGCCGCAGCCGGGCTGCAGGTCTATGTATTCGAGGACACCGGCATAGACGATACCTACGACCTTGCCTATACATTTGATATGCGAGATAATCCGTCAGTTGAGGCTGATGACTTCGAGCATGCCACCGAGGTCACAGCTTTAGGAATGGGTGACGACTTCGACCTCAATGGTGAGAATGAACTTGTCATTGCAGTTGGGCCATTCCTGTTTGTGTATAATATTCCATATAACACATGGACCTACCAGTATGAATACTTCATGAACAGTGTCAATCTTGAGGGTCCTGCCTATCTTGTGGGCAATGGTGCACATGAAGACTTCAAGGAGGCCTGGATCGATACACTCGCACTTGGCGATCTTGATGAAGACGGACGTGGTGAGATAGTCATTGGAGGCAGAATCAACACAACCCTGATCCGTGAGGATGGTTTTGTGGCAGTGTATGAATGGCGTGGTGCTAGCTTTGGAAAGCTATGGGAGGCTCCAGCGAATGTCACAACCTGGAATCCAATCACAAGTGTCGCCATAGATGATCAGGACTATGACTCAAAGCAAGAAATCATTATCGGTCATACCAAGGGCTTTGATATCTGGGAGTGGACTGGAACAGGGGAGAACTTCATCAAGGTTGATGTAGTAACCTCTTCACCCAACTACCCGATTGTGCCCCTTATTACGACCCGGCAGGGGAACAACATAAACAACGAGGTCTATAGAGAAACTGTCAGGGGCGACAATGACATAGCGTACATGTCCTGGTCTTCAAATGCTCCTATCATGATGGTATTCTGTCAGTTCAACCGGTTATACTTCAAGATCTATGATCCTGTATTGAAGGAGTGGGGTGCCGCTGCAGTGGTCTATGATGGTGATTATGGGATGGGCCCAGGTAATTTCGTAGACTATGAGCCATCCTTATTCCTTCACTCTTCTGGAACTCTCTACCTAGTATGGAAAGCTGACATCCATACTTCAATCACAGACAACTACAACTTCTACATATCCTATTGGAATCCTGGTGGTGGCAATTGGGTAACCCCTGCATTTGTTTGGGGTAGCTACATCAACTCTCACTACCCATCTCTGTGGGAGTTCGGTGATGGGACACTTGGGGTTTCATTTGTTGAAACGACTGCTCATGTGTCTGGATATTTGGTTTCCTCGGCATGGAACGTTTGGCCACCTACTGGAAACTATATCATGTTCAAGAACTGGGTCTGGTACTATGTCTACTCTCAGGACATCATTCGTTTCCACGATGGGTCGGAATACAGATATGCCCTTGCTATATCGGGAAGGAATCGAACCTTAGCTAAGACTGATCTTGACATATTTGTTGCCACATGTAATAGTTCATTCATCTGGGACGATAGTCCTATGTACCAAGCTACGTCATCCTACAACAACGAGGTCAATCCTGATCTTGGCGTTCTTGCAGCTCCAGAGAGAGCACTTGTGGTTGTGTATGAGTCAGTTGAAGCTGATATCGAAGACAGAATCCAGATGAGCTATAGCAATACCTACATGATGTGGAGGCAGTCAGAGCCCCTGGCCACTCTGCCACAGTACATTATTCGCTACGAACTGCCTGAGGGACAGATTGTATATAGATTCGCCTGGAGTCAGAAAGTCTACGCCCCGCTCGCGCTTTGTCCGAGTGTTCTGGGACTCTATGGAGGCGGCTTCATGCAGACTCATACATTCGACTTCTTCACAAGATCTGACACAGCCCTCAATACAGAAGCTACAGAGGCAGCTATTCGGGATACAGGATGGTATGAGGACAAGATCATGGTAGAAAGCTGTGACGTCTTATGGGGAATCAATCCTTCATCTCGATTTACTCATTTCAACATCCGTGGTGTTGTTGACCTTGATGTAGGAGATACTGATGGCGATGGTCGACGTGAGGTCATTGCTGGTTTTGATAACAGAGCAGGAGTATACGAACTGACGCACTCGAACGTGGGCAATGAAATCATGGAACACGAGGAACACTGGCTATCTAGTCCCTTCATCTATGATGTGACTGGTGTGAGTGTCTATGATTCAAATGGCAATGGATTTGAAGAGATTGCTGTTTCATGTGAACGCGGCGAGGTCTATGTGTTTGAGTATGAGGATGCCAGCACAGGAAAATCTCCGCTTCTATACAGTGAACCCCTTTGGACAAGCAATCTAGGGTCTTCAGTCTGGGAGTCATTCACTGGATTCTCACATGGAATAGTTGTGTTCGACCTTGATGGCGACGGGAAGGATGAGCTCATCCGTGGCGAAGCTCTAGGAGCGATTCGAGCCTTTGACGACGATGGAACTGAGCTGTGGGCCAATGACTTGTACACCGGTCAGCCTCTGTGGCTAACTGTTGCTAATCTTACTCCCGGCGGTCAGCCTTTTGTCGCTGCCAGTAGATGGGATGGAAATCTCACCATAATCGATGGAACGACTGGAGTGGCTACTGCCCATATCCAGATGTCGCCCATCCTATTCGGTTCTGTGATGTTTGGTGATGTCTTGGGCGATGATACAAGAGAACTGTTGGCAACATCAATCTATGGCGATGTCTTGGCGATGAGGATTGATGGCACCATACTTTGGAATACCAGTCTCGCTTCTGTGGATGGATTGTCTGTGGCATACGGCAACTTCACAGGAGGTTCGAAGTATGATGTGGTTGTGAGCCATACAAACGGTTCGATGTCATTCCTACACGGCAACAATGGCACGCTGTTCTATCACAATAATGCATCAATGGGTGGCGACCTGATTATACCCATTGCAGTTGACTTGAATTACGATGGAATAGATGAGGTCGTTGTTGCAAAGGATCATGTCTGGGCTGTTGATCCACGAAACCAGTCAGTATTCTATAACTCTACATTTTATCCAGATGGGAATCCTGATCCGCCTAATGAACAGGTTGGGTGGCTGTGGGCCGAAGATGTCGACGATGACTCAATACCTGAGTTCCTCTATGCGACAGGAGATGGTGTCTATATGGAGGAGTACACATCCGGACGGGCTGTCTGGTCCTACAAGCCAGATGTTGGCCTCATCACAGATGCAATGCTAGGAACATTCATTGATGGCCGCCTAGGCCTCGGAATATGCACCGATGAAGGCGCACTGATAGCCATTGATGCACTCACTGGTAATCCGCTGTTCTTTGACCTTAGCAGTATGGACTACAATGAAATCGCGGTTGCTGACTTCGATGGTGACGAACTTGACGAACTTGCTGGCTCTCATTCGACTACTGGTGAGATATTGGCGATAAATGAGGTCGTTCCAACGGTGCCCGATAGACCTGTGCATACAAACTACTATTGGACAGAATATTGGAATGTTACTAGTGCAGCCCCGGGTCTATACAAAATGGATGGGGTATGGACTAATGACATTGACAATGATGCAATTGATGAGTTTGTCCTTTGTCGTAGTGATGGACTCGTTGAGCTCTATGATCCGGTAGTTCCCAAGCTCGAGTGGCAAGCGGATATCGATGCCTCTGTCTACGACCTCCAGTTCTCAGACTTGAACCAGGATGGCACTATGGACCTCCTCATCCTGGCTGTAGACAATCAAAATGGATGGGACTCATTCTTGGCCCTTGATGGCACATCAGGAAGTTCCTTAGGACTGAACTTCACTGCAGGTCTTTCGGTGAGTCTCAACATAATGGCTGTTGGTAATCTCATAAGCAGCACCACTGCGCCTGAATATGCCCTATTTGCTACGATAGGCAATTACACACAGGTTGGATTCTTTGATAATGTCGGAACTGTCTACGCTGTGTCTTCTGTTGATGCAGATGATTTCTGGCCCATTAAGGCTGTAGTTGGGCATTTCAATAACACCTTTGATAACAATGAGGACATCGCTGCAATTGGGCTAACAAGTGATGGTAGAGGGTCCACTTGGATTTGGCACGGGGACGGAGTTTGGGACTGGAATTACACAAACGCTGCAGGTGTGACTGTAGTAGACATTGCTACTGGTAATCTCGATAATGCAAATGAGCAAGACCTAATCAGTGTCTATAGATACGACATTCCACACTTCGGTGTCTACGATGCTGTCTTGGCATGGGAGCCATGGAATGTTACTGGAGCATTCTGGGCCAAGCTGTTCAACACCAAAGTGCATGGAGTCAAGGCAGTTAACTTTGACTTCACCAGTCCAGATGAGGTTGCAGTCAATGTTGAAGGTGAAGGCATCATAGTATATGCCGGTTCACACGACGAAGAGCGTTGGAGGTATAATTGCCCATCTGCTCTGCCAAACTTCTTCTCCTTTGATGATATTGACGGTGATGGTGACATGGACATGGCAGTGCTCATGGACACGAGGATTGCAGTCATCGATTGCAGTACAAGTGAGCCATTTGCTGTATACTACGGAGAGTATTCGATGTCATCTCTCGCAGTAGGTAATTTTGATGACCAAGGAGGTCTTGACCTTATCACCTATTCGGGCAGGACTGTGTACTGCATCACAGACGGAACGATACCTCCATTTGCTGCAGCGCTTGACAATCTGTTTGCACAAGCTGTACTTGAGGCTACTATAATGGCATGCATCATAAGCATTCCATTGATTGTCGCATTTAGCCCACCTGTCAGACTAGTGCTTGCAAAGCGCAAGAGAAAGGAGCTTGGATGAATCTACGTCTGGGGAATTGGCCTCTGTCATGGGGCCAACTCTCACTTTCTTTCACCCGACTGATTCGCCAAATCGAAGGAGTTCTGACTTGGCTCTTTCGTTGCCAGGATCGACAACCAGGGTCGCCTTAAAGAATCGGATAGCATCCTCCTCTTTGCCTAGCTCCTCCAGGCAAATGCCTGAATTGAGCAACGGGAATGGATCTCTGGGGCTAAAATCAGAGGCCTTTCTGTAGTAGACGAGGGCGTTGTCGTAGTCTTCCATCATATGATAACAAACACCAATGTTATTCCATATCTGTGGGTAGTCTGGCTCAAGTTTCGCCACTTTCCTATAGTATTTGAGGGCATCATCATACTTCTCCATCTTTCGCAGCACATTGGCAAGATTGAACCAGGGCTGGGTGTATTCAGAATCAGCCCGACACGCCTGCATGTAGCATTCCGCCGCCTCTCTGAGTTTGCCAACTGCCTCCAGAGCCTGACCCTTGCTATTGCTTGCATACTTGTGCTTCGGGTCCAGCTCCAAAGCCATGTTGCAGCTGTGGACTGCCTCAAGATATCTCCCAAGAGCGATAAGACACGCGCCATGGTTATTCCAACCCATAGGATCGCCCGGGCATATTGTGGTGTACCTATTGTAACATGTTAGCGACTCTTGGAATTCTTCATTCTCAAACAGAATAACGCATTGTCTGAAGACTGCTTCACATGACTCAGTCCTCTCGTATGGCAAACACTCTCACCTCGGCCGAGCTGTATTTTGACATCAGGATATTTGTACATTCCCGTATTTGTGTTCACTATGCTTCAGATCTGGCCTGTGTCAGCACCGCCAATTCAAAGGATGGCTGAAAGCAGTACATATGTTGCTACACATTCTAGTAGCCTTCATAAAAGGTGCTTCTGGTGATGGCTTCATGCCCTCAGACTGGCCAAAGCAACAAATCCCCAATTAGAAATTCCAGTCCAGTAACTATTATATACTACTATACCGTATTATATATGCGATACTTAGAGAGCGCCACGACTAACACATCTGTTAAGTGGGGGTTGGGGCGCAGACCAAAACCTTAATGCGGTTACGTGACCAGTTAAGGTGGAGCCACCATACTGTTTATGTAACACATTATGGATGACTCTAAAGCAAGGGCGCAGCACAACTGATGTGGGTCGGTCCAGGATTCTGGCGTGCGATCCGGACCTCGCATATTGCTCCAAAATGGGCTCTATGGAATGTGACGCACAAATCATTAGGTGGTGGCGCGGCAAGCGTCATATTGCCCACTTGGGTTGCGCCCACCTTCTATCTTGTTGTTTCTTGAGCGAAGTGCTTTTGTGTAGCCATGTGTAATGCGGAGACAATGGAGGAGAGATTGAATTGGTGAATGATGCAGTATACAGAGCACTCCAAACACACTTGGATAAGACACCTATGGGATTTCCCCGAGCTGAATCTGGAGCTGACATTCGACTTCTGAAACACCTATTCACCCCAGAAGAGGCACGAATTGCAACCTATTTGAACTACTCAACCTACGCCATTGACGACTTAGACACAATCTATCATAGGATGGATCCCACTGAGATATCAATCGATGCTCTTGAGGTAGTCTTGGACAGGATGGCAAGTAAGGGACTTCTACATTCCAAGTCTGAAGGAGGAAAGAAGTTCTACAACAATGCAAACTGGGTTGTTGGCATTTACGAGTTTCAGGTAAACAAGCTATCAAAGGAATTTCTCCAGGCAGTCGGTGATTACAACACTGAGGCATACGGTAAAGCATTTTTCAGCGCAAAGCCAACTCAACTAAGAGTGATTCCTGTCCAGAAGAGCTATACGCCTGAGAGCCCCGTGGCTCAATATGACGATGTACTTAGGCTCATTGATGAAGCAGATGGTCCGTTCATGGTTACTAATTGTATCTGTAGACAGTCACATGCACTCAGAGATGACCCTTGTAAGGTCACGGAGAGGGAGGAAACGTGCATTGGTGCTGGAGTCTTCGCAGAGATGTATATCAGTCAGGGCTGGGGGAGAGAAGTGTCAAGGGATGAGCTAATCGACATCATCAATGCAAATCAGAAAGAGGGCCTGGTCCTTCAGCCAAGCAACTCAGAGAAGCTCGATTTCATGTGCAGCTGCTGTGGATGTTGCTGCGGTCTTCTTCGCGGAAAAGGGGCAATGCCAAAACCCATCGAGTTCTTCAGCACCAATTTTCATTCAGAAGTTGACCATGACCTTTGCTCTCAATGCGGCACATGCGTTGACCTTTGCCAAATGAGAGCGCTTAGTTCCGAAGATGAATTGTTGGCAATCAACCTAGACAGATGCATTGGATGCGGCGTTTGTGTCGCAAACTGCCCAGAAGAAGCAATCACTCTAGTAAAACGTGAAGAGGAATTAATTCCGCCAGAAAGCATGGACGACACATATGCGAAGATCCTGAGCAGTAGAAGGGGCAAATAGTATCTACCAGCGGGCTGCTTCAGAGGTTTTTGGATATAGGCTGCATCATGATTGAATCAGCCTGTTTATATCCGCAGATTGCTCTTCCAAAACTTGAGGCTCTTAGAGAGGTCCAATGAATGGCTTCTAGGAGTTGCTCTGGGAACTGATGATTAGACCGGCAGCTTTATACCGCATTCGATATCGCATCCAATATCACATCCGATAATAGAACATTCCGCTATCGTCTCAAGAGCATCATGGAGGTCTGAAGGGTTGTTTCGATATGCACTGAAGAGGGTTTCAAGAGGATACCGACTCTTCATTGCCCTCACGATTGGTGTGCTCATAGCAACGACTTTCTTCGCAGCAATGGTGATTTCTGCTGATGTCACATCGAGAGTTGCACTATTGAACGCGCTAGAAGATGTAGACTACGATCTGCGTATCCAAGCAAACAATGTAACCTGGACACCGTCTCAGATGGATGATCTTCAGACCTTGCTTGAGGACATGCCTGAAATTGCTTCAGCTGATGTCTACGGCAAAGTGACATATACGTACAACCAGACGACTGGTACTTCGTTTGGTGTAGTCGGTCTGAATCCACAGAGTACAGCTTGGCAAACAATGAGTCTCATTAACGGCTCAGAAACATTGGGTGCAAATGAAACATACATTGTTGCTGGTTCAGTCAATGCTACTGCTCTCTCAGTCGGTGAGATTCTGCAAGTTCCTATTAGAGTACAGACAACAGAGTTTCCATACTTCAAAGACTATGAACTCAACCTTACGGTGGCAGGATATGTCGATATTCCTGAACGCACTGTTCGGCTGCTGAATCCTCCCAGATACTTCAGCTTAGGATTCATTCAGATTGAGCTGGGGAACTGGCGCAATTACAATCTTCTCATAACAGATTGGACCTCCACGCTCTTGCCCTTCTTAGATGTCTTTGCCACGGATGAGAATGCAACTCGGTTGATGATGACGACTGGATTTGCGTGTCAGTTGAATCGAGACCTTGTCATAAATCCCTATGATGTTAGTGCCTCAACCACTGCTGTCAATAATGTTGTAGCAAAGATTGAAGATAGAACAGCCATCATGAATACGGAAGTCACGAATCTTGTGGGTACCACTCTTGGATTCGTTTCTTTGATGTCTACCATTCTGGTCCTTGCATTTGTCAGTCTGGCCGCACCGATCATCTTCATGTCTTGGTATTCCTCCACGATGCTCAGTGATGTGAGCTATAATCTGAGACGACGCGAGTTTGGCCTTCTATCAACAAAAGGCATGGGACCCAAGTCTATCAGACGGATGCTGCTCTTTGAAGGACTCATTATAGGTCTGATAGGAGGAATCCTGGGTCTGGCACTCGGAACAATTCTAGGCTACATGGTCGTTGCCGCACCAATAGACAACTTACTGCTTGCATTCATTGGAAATCCAATGACATCTGTATTCGTGGTTGCGTTTGCGCTCATCCTGGCCTATTGGTCAGTTCGAGGCCCATCCAGCCGAGCTTCAAAACTTGACCCGCTAGATGCTCTGAAGCAATATGTCTACATCGAAGAGCAGAGGACTTACAAGCGACTCCTGCCGACCATCGCCCTGGTACTCGGCACTTACAAAATAGTTGCATGGGTCCTTGGCATCAACATGCAGGCATTACTCTCAGGCGCGCTGTCCACGAATTTCCTCTTGCTTATCATCACTGCAATCTGGACACCTATTGATGCATTTTTGAACTTCGCTGGCCCGATCCTATTCCTCTACGGCATCACCAAGATATTGCTGAGAGGATCACAGAAGTTCCAAGAGGCAATTGTTGGGGCAGGCAGTCGCTTCTTTGGAGCATTTGGCAAGCTCGCCACTAGAAACGTAAAACGAAATCCATCGAGAAATGCGGCACTCGTATTTGTGGTTGCCCTCATTGTTTCCTATGGCATCTTCAGTGTTGGAGGGCTTTTCTCCGAGCAAGACCGTATCATAAGGACTGCACTCTATGATGTAGGCTCTAACGTGAGTGCCACCTTCAATGCTGGCGCGAACCTCTCTGAACCGATAAACGAAATAGAGGGATTGAATGGGGTGGATGCAGTCACTCTCGAGTATCATATCTCAATGAGTAGCTCACGAGGCAGCATGGATGTTAGAGGAATCTCTCCTGAGAACTGGACAGATGCGGCTTACTATGAATCGAGCTGGTTTTCTGGTCCTACTCTTGAGGATGTCCTCTCCAATTTCACTGGTGGCAAGATTCTACTCTCGATATCAGTAGCCCGGCAGCTAGACCTTCGAATTGGTAACTACATCACTCTTTGGGGAACAAGTGGTAGCGATATACATAGGCTGGAGATTGTAGGTTTTGTTGGCTTTGTAAGTGTGTTTGAAGGTCTATTCGGAGATATTTCAAGACAATTCGGGCAATTTGCATTTGGAGGGACATATCCCTCATTTGTCCCAAGGGACTTTCTGAACTCAACTGGTCTTGAGGAATATGCTGAAGGTCATGTCCTTGTAAAGAC
>JBHLQS010000096.1:0-10117 GCA_048883405.1 Candidatus Thorarchaeota archaeon | reverse complement strand
TTGTTATACCAATAGCGGTTGGCTTTTAGTGATGTTTGATACTCGTATGCTACCCTTCGTACCACGATATGAAGATTAGAGGGACGATGAGTGTCAGAGCGAGGAATAGATTCTCCTTTAAGAAGACGCTTTTTCATAATACATCACATGTGCTATCGTGTTTTCTTTGTTCTCTCCGGAAAGAACCTATAGTTCCTTCTTAAGAGGCTTTGATTAACTTGGTAAGTTTTACAATCTTTTCATAGCGTATAAAATGTAGTCTTGACGAGGCGGTTTGAACCCAAGAAGCCTTAGCATGGCTCCGATTTGAGCTCGATGTGCCGTGCCGTGATTGATAACATGGGAGAGAACCTGCCACCGTTTTGCTTTCTTATCAAATGGTTTCTCAAGGTCTTCATCCGTAAGTTTCTCAAGAACAGCCCTTGTCTCTGCCTCAACTATATCCCACTTCTCTCGTATCTTTTCAGGTTTTCCAAAATAGACCGGGTTGGAGAAACCTGGGTCTGGCACCCCTCTGAACCCGCTGAACCAACTCTCCTCAACACTCATGAGGTGGACGAATTGATTTCTAATTGCTTTTACTGAGATGTCTGTCTTCTGAAGAAACTGCTTCCATGTCAGGTTCTCTATGCAGAAATTCCAGAACTTCCGATTCAGCGCAAAGTGATACTCATAGAGGTGTCTAAATCGCTCAACACTCACTGTAGTCTTCGCTCCTCTCAGAATCTGTCAATTCTTCTCCTATGTTTCTTTTGGAAAATTCTTCAGGTCGGGACGTGATGAGCTTCAATTCGAGTCATTAAGATCTTTCATCTAACTCCTCAAAGTGCATTATAAATTGCCTCTTGTGTGAGTCCTACCAGCGGGCGAGAGGGGAGGTGCCATGCTTATAGTTCCTTCGCATAAGTGATTGTTGCGTCACACAGAGGAACCTACATCAGGAGCTGATCGTATCCCAAGTCCTTTAGCACTTCGACGTAAACAGCTTCAAGAGGTTTAATCTTGCCAATCAGACCCAGGGCTTTTGTCACAGACCCCTTGATTTTCACATCGCCCTTGGCGATTGCCACCGAAGTTCTCAATTTGCCCTGAAAGAACTTGTTTGTCACATCTGACTTGCTGGACACAACAATGTCAGGCTCTTCATTTCCTGGCTCGAATGTCAATGTACCAATTTGCCCATCAGGTCCTTCATTCTTCAAATCTATGACCATTGTGACATCAGGCTGTGTCACTTCGAATCTCACGAGGACCTTTGATTCGAGGAGCTTGTCATAGATGTCTTGAATCTTGATTGCACGAGACCAGAATGTCTCAAAGACTTTGATATATTGCTCTTTGCTCTCAAAGAATGTCAATGCTTCACTTCCTAGTTTGTATCTTTTGTTGCTGAGATATAATGGGATGAATCAGAGACCCCATTCGGGTCAAAGGCAGATTTAATCCTTCTGAGCCATCTTGGATAGTTCATAGTTCGCGGTCCATAGAACTCGTGGACTGAGTCACCCACCACAAAGAAAGGCATGCCAAGAGCGTTCTTCAGGTCCACTTCGTTGCATTCATCCTGATACTCTGCGTAGCCAAGGCACGACTCCTTTGAGGCAGCGTCATACACCGTCGGGACCTCTTGATGCGCCATGTGTCCGCTTTCATATCCAGTTATCCACACACCCTCACCACGGTCATCTCCAATGACTCCCTTCTCGATATACTTGTCTTTGATGGGTTGGTTTACCTGTGAAATTCTTACAGCTAGGGCAATTGTGTCCATCCCACCATGTGTGCTCTGAAAACAATTGGAGAACCTGAACGCATGGCCGCCAAGCATGTTTCTGATGGATTCAGCATAATGCGATGTTCGTGGTGTGATGAGACCATCATCGATGAGGTCCTCACCGCCATACTTCTCCATAATCGCTCTCACGAGTTTGAGTCGATAGTTATACTCTCTCTCAGTGTGGGCTGCAATGAGTACAATGAAGTATCTCTTGGCTTGCTCAAGTAGCCCTCCAAAGATTGCCTCAATGGCTTCCATCTTAGTATCAGTGAAGAGAGCCGCAAGCCCTTCTGCAGAAGAGGCTGTCGCCATCATGACTGCATCAGATGCATTGACCTCATAGAATGCACCTTCGAAGGATTCCCAATCCTGGAAGTTGAGTGCTAATAGTTTCCAGTATGGTGGAACCTCCCATTCATAATGAGGTATAGTACCAGAGATCTTCCATTTCCAGTCCCTGGGAGCGGGGAAGGAAAACAATCTGATTGCAGCTTTAGTGAACACACCAAGCCCTCCATATGCGCCTAACCATCCTCTGATTACTCCTCTCAGACTGAATCCGGGACCATCTCCTGTGAACCACTTTCCTGTATGGTCATAGGAGCCCAATCTCAGAAGATTCCCAGTTGGAGCCACCCACTCTGCACCCAGAAGATTTCGGCCGCTAAATCCTGTATAAGGAGAAGTGAATCCTGGACCTACGAATGAAGTATGACTAGCTAGTGGGGAGGTCTGGGGTCCGGCACCCTGAGCATGGTGCATCAGACCATACTGGAACAACTCGGCCTGCAATTCAGCGTTTGTCACATAAGGCTCTACGACAGCATACATGTTCTTAGGGTCAATCTCAATGATTCTGTTCATTCTGCGTAGGTCGATCTGAATTGCTCTTGGTTTCGAGACCCCGGCCCATGGTCCCATTCCGGTGCTGTAGGCTTTGAATGTGACTGCGTGCTCATTGCAGATTCTTACTATGGACTGAACTTCTTCGGTTGTCTTTGGAAGTACAACTGCAACAGGCCTGGTACCGAATCTAGAGGGTTCCTCTCCCCGTTGGGCTTTCTCTATTTCAAAGCACCATTGGAAAGCATAGGTGTCCAATATAGCTGGAGCTCTAGTTATGTTAGGTCCTCCAACTACTTCTTCAAGAGCATTGTACACTTTGTCTTCCAGCATCTAGTCACCTCCCTCCAAGCTCTTCAGTACTAATTCTGTCAGGTCAAAGTACTCCAATGGACTCTCTCTATTGCTGAGGCTGTCTTTGAAATTCGTGCTACAGAAGGGACACACTGAAACAAGAGCCTCGGCACCTGTACACTCAGCTTCATAAACTCGTTCATTGGCTGTCCAGAGCGCAAAGTCTGGATAGGCTGCCTTGACTCCCGCTCCGGCGCCGCAGCAATAAGAGTACTCCCGGATTCGTTCCATCTCGATGAGTTCCACACCCGGAATCTGCTTCAGCACATTTCGAGGAGCATCATACACTCCTCCGGCGCCGCGTCGTTCTTTCTTTGGTGGATCCCAGATGTAGACCTGAGAGAGTATCTCAATCTTATCCCCCTCATACGGTTCGTAGGGCTCTGCCATTCTACCCAGATGGCATGGATCATGGTACGTGACTTTCAATGAGACATCATGTTTGAGATTCAGTCTTCCTTCTGCAATCAGAGACTCTAGCAATTGTGATATATGGATGACCTCAAAATCGCTTTCAACAAAGCGAGGGTATTCGATTGCCAACATGTTGTAACAACCAGCGCAACTTGTGATGATCGTTTTGACTCCATGTTCTTTGAATAGCTCCACATTGCTCTTCATTATCTCAATTGCCTTGGCTCTGTCACCCACTCTATAGACAGGGCTTCCGCAACAGAATTCGTCTGAGCCCAAGATTTGGAAGTCCTCTTTTGCTGCATTCAATACTTTCGCAGTTGAGAGAGCGATCTCCTCTCTGCGGTATGCAGCTGTACAACCTACGAAATAGATTGTAGACGAGTTCTCATCAATCTCGACATCGTCAGTGAGCCATGCAGGTCTCTTCTCGACATCCTCTCCGTAAGGATTCTGGTTTATCTCCACAAGCTCGATGTACTTCTTGTGTTTGGGCATTGGTCCAGCGCCTGATTCCACCGCTTTGATCCTAAGCTCATGGATGACCTCATTCGGTTCAAGGTCATATACCCACTTGCAGGAAACCTCACATCCTCCACAGTTGGTGCATCTATAAAGAACATCCAGCAAGTCCTGGGAGAACTCAATTCGTCCTTTGTGCAGTGCATCTGCCATTATCATCCGCCCCCCTCCCGAATATGCATGGAAATTATAGTACTCTATCGACGGGCAGATGTGTGAGAACCTCTTGCTCTTGATCTGTAGCTGCGGCAGAAATTTGCACTTGGAGCAACGGACGCAACTGTCCATCATGTCTTCAAACTCGCCAAGGGTCATTCCTGCACCTCCTGGAGGTATAGATTGCCGGGACTCATCACGAGATTGGGGTCGAAGATTGATTTCACTCGTTTCATCGCTGAGATGGTTTCATGTGATGAACGTGAAAAGACAGAGTCAGCAATAGATGGAGCTGGCCTGCTGAAGTATGCCCCCTTGTCCATTAAGACCCTGCTACCACTTTTAAAAAGAGCCTCAGCTGCCTGAGATTGATTCGAATCCTCAGGATCATGGTAGATGTCAAAGAGGCAATGCGTGTTCGTTCCTTGAATTGTGGGCTGTAGATATGCGCCTATGCTATCTCCTGGAAATCCATTCTCTCTTGAAGCATTAAGAAACTCAGAGTATAGGTAGCCTGCCAGATCAAGTGTGGTGAGGAAGAAGACTTCCTTGCAAGCCCCTCTGTAACGGAGCTTCCAATATTGCTCTTGACAAGGCGACCCTATGATCTTCTCAACATCTTCGGCCGGAATGTTGTCTAGGCTTTTCGCGAGAGACAAACCATTTGCTTCAGCAATATCCAGCGAATCCGCCACTCTATAATCAAGCTCTTCTTGGGCAAGTAGTCCTCTTCCAGCAAAGCTAAGAACTAGTATCCATTCAGGCAAACTTCGCCTCATTGCTTCGATCTCTTCCTGAGTCAGATTAATGGAGGACGACAGGCTAAGTGCATTCATAATGAAGAGATGGTCGGCAAGCTTCCGGCGAAGCATCGTATAGGTGAAATCGAACAAGTCCTCCAAATTCTCAGATGATGTTAGCATGAGCCGGGTATGCTCCGGCTTGATTTCACACTTTATTGAAGCCCATGTGACGACGCCTATTGTACCTTGAGACCCTTGGATTATTCTGTACGGATCGAATTGTGATGGTCCCATGGGATTCTTTTGAGCCTGTCCAGAGGCCCATTGTTCTTCCAAAGTGCCTGGGCCAGCAGCTGAACCTGTTCTGAACAAATCGCCATTGCCAAAGATTGTTTCCGTGCAAAGAAGAGGGTCTGGAGAGTCCCAATGGAACCGCGGAGTTGTGATTGGTTCTTGGTCCAATGCACTAGAAAGCACTGACTGTGAAGCCTTAGGTAGTAGAGGCATAAGAGGCTGCAGACCATGTTTGCCGAGCTCCTGTATCAACTCAACGAATGTAACTCCCGGTTCAACCATGGCTACTCGGTTCCTGCCGTCAACTCTGAGAATCCTATTCATTAGCCGAAGGTCAACAACCAATGTGTTCTCGCCTTCAGCAGATGTTTGGCCACGTAACCTAGGTAATCCAGAACTAAGTGGAACTATGTGGAGCCCGTGTTTATTTGCCAATTGCACAATTTGCTGCACTTGATCAGTTTCGGTAGGCTTGACAACCCATGCTGGATTGCCGGAGTATTCACTCATTCCAGCGGTGTTTTTGATAACATTATCTTCTCCAACAATGGCCTTCATTCTATCTATGATTCTCTTTTCCAATGCTTCTTGGTCTCCTTGCGTTCTCTGTTCTCTAACCCCTCTCAAACACGACGCCGGTGCCACCAGTAGGATACTGGAAGCTAATCGCTCCATCATCACATACTTGATAGCACGCGGCACATTCCAGACATTTCGATTGATAATCATCAACAATGTATACTGATTTTCCTTTCTTCTTCCACAGATTCATGACACAGATGATTAGGCAGCGGCCGCAGAGAGTACACTTCTCTTTGTCAATGCTGATGAAATCACCTGTGCCAGGCACTCTGGTAACGAGTTCTTCAACTCTGATCTTCTTCATTCGCTGCCCTCCTCGTCATATGCGAATGCCTGCGATATTGCGGTTTCAAGCTCAGGCATTGATTCTATGAGCTTCGCAGGGTCTGTCAGGAGATCCATTTTATCGCCCAGTATTGCGGATAGCAGAGGCAGAACCTCCTTCAGAATGAAGGGAGCGGCTATTGGGAGATAGTGCTTGATTCTTCTAGCAACTTCTCGCACTCGTTTCGCATGCGGCTGCGACCAATCAATAATTCCTCCAAGTATCTCCATTAATAATGGCACAAACCAGCTCATGGTCTTCCTTGGACTGAACGGAAGAGCCTTCCATATGCTGGCAAGCTCGGGGCCAGTTTCAAATTCCTCCCCCACACTGGTTGCCTTCCACTTTGTGTCAAATCGCGATAGAAACTCCTTCGATGTATCGCCCTCCGATATTGCTTCAGCTGCTGTTTCTATCGCCGCGCGAGCGGTAATCATAGCAGGATAGATTCCTTCTGCCTCTAGCGGACAAGGGAAGCCACCTGCATCGCCAATCAATATCACATTGTCAGTGTGTGTTTCTTTTGGATAGCCCTGCCATGGAAGTAAATGAGCCTGAAACTCACGGGGTTTTGCATCGAGAATTCTCATCAACCGCTGAAAGTATTTCAGGCCCACCACTTGATTGAGATAATGGAGCGGGTTCTTATCCCACCATCTCATCCAGTTGCCAAAGCCAATGTGGAACCCATCGTTGAAGAAGACTTGATACGCCGCAGGAAATGTCGCTGACCACCACACAGCAAGGGCTTCATCTCCCATGATGTCATCTATCTTCCCAGGGTCCACATGAAAATCGTACTGGGCTGTCAATGTGACATTTTCCTGCGCCCATCGTGATCTAAGACCACTCTGTCTTGCTACAGTTGAAAACGCTCCATCAGCCCCTATCACGAGTCCCGTGTACTTCTCGCCTTTTTCGTCAATAACTCCGATTGCCTTTCCATTCTCCTTGATGAGCCCCGTGATAAGAGTGGATGTCTTGAGTTCCGCTCCAGCTTGAGTGGCAAATTGAGCCAACCAAGGGTCAAACTCACTTCGATACACGTTCATTGTGATGAAGCTCTTTGCAGGTTCATATGAGACTGACTCGGTAGGCCGTGTCATGACATAGCCCGCAACAATGTTGTCAGAGTTAACGAAATAATTGCGAGCAGCCGCACCGGCTCGCATAGAGGGGCATGCCTCGGGCGTCAGTTCTTTCATGATGTCAAAGTCAAGCCACATCCGAGGCCCTAAGCCACATCCAGATGAGTTCTTTTCTCCGGGTTTCCTTCCTCTTTCGAAGAATATGGTCTTGAGGCCCTTCTCAGCGGCTTCCTTAGCCGCTATCGATCCTCCGGGGCCTGCACCAACAATGACCACGTCGTATTTGTGTGCCGCCACAAACTCACCCCTTTCTCATCTTCCGACTCTCACCTTCAATCAATCGCAGTTCTTTTCTAATCACACCTACCTTGTCCAAGAGAACTCTTTTTCTCATTTCTAGGAGCTCCCTCTGAACCTCAAGGTCAGGAATGCTCCTAAGTGCCTCAATGATTGTTTTATGAGGAATAATATCGTCAATCCCCAATTCCTGCATGTTAACCAGCAAATCCATCATGAATTCTGCTGGAAGTTTCTTCGCCGCCACAGTCATGAACTGATAATTGAATAGCACGTACTCTTTGACAAAGTCTCTCGTATCTCGAACGTAACCCAGACCTTTCTCGGTCAGTCCATAATACGTCGTTCCTTCTACCGTTTCCACTGAAATGAATCCCTTTTTCACCAGTGTCTTTAGTGCTGGATAGAGTGTTCCTGTCTTTGGGACCCATACTCCTTCAAATGTATCACGGAGATTCGTCAGGATTTCGTATCCATACTTCGGTCCCTCAAGAAGTTGAATGAAGATTAGCAACTGCATTGGAGTGAGCTTGCCGCCAGTGGGTAGGAACGGTCTGATGCTGATAATGCAACACCTCGATAGGTAGACTCCTACTACGTAGAATTCTACTTAGATATAAGTTTGCCGAGAATGAGTTTCAAGTTACTTCATTACTTATCCTTTGATTTGGAATTCCCTCTCATGAATTCCATCAGCTTGCTCTTGATATAGTAGAGAAGAGGCATTTGTACTCGAGAATCATCTGGAGCAATTTCAGGTTCAAGCCTATGTTCAGGTAACATCTCTTCCTTCCCTAATACGTTGGCCCTATCGCGTGGTGTATTAGGAACAATCACTAGAATGGCAATTACTCCAACGATTAGAACAGAGGGAATTGGAATGGCAAATAAAACTTCAGCTTCAGGATTTAATGCAGCAAGCAAGTAATACAAGAGAGGTGCCAGAATGCTTAGACTTCCAAGCTGAATAAGTCGCCTGCGATGAATCATCCCACGAAGATATCGCAGGACAAAGAACGCAAACACTATCTGAAATGCACTTACTGCTAGGAAATCTAGGAAATCAAACACCGAGAATATTTCCAGAGAAATCTCCATCCAGTCATTCACATTTCCCGGAGTTGGAGCGTCTCTGATTGTTTGAGAAATGATGTACAATGGTGAATCAATGCGTCGCGTGATGGTTTCAGAATCCCAGATTTGAACAATTGAAGCGATAGGGAGTACACAAACCATAAGGCCCCAAAGACAACCTGCAATTGAGTATTTGTTTGGCCAGGGGATTCGTCTTCTGGAGGTTTCTTTTTTCCCAATACCACGCTCTGCTCCCCATAAGGAGGCTTCCCGAGAAAAGATTGGTATGATGATGAAGACGACGATGACTAGTGTTCCGAAATTCATCAATGTCAAAGAAGGAGATGACTGAAAGATTCTGTAGAGTTCAGGAGGAGGCGGGACTTGGTCAACAAGATATGAAGTGAGAAAGATTGTAGCGAACACAGCAGCCAGGCTAAGATCTAATATTGGCGCATTAGCTGGTCGGTTATTTATTCTTCGAATAAGATAGATGGATGGAATAACTATGACAATGGCGGCGAGTAGAGTGATTGGTTCAATAAATCTGGTGATCGATGACCAAAAACCTGATTCCCCAGCTGTCTGCCATCTTTGAAGATATATGAATACTGAGACTATTCTATAAAATGAGGATGGGGGCTCTACAACATATTCCTCAAGCAAGTAAATCTCTGAGGGAATTGCGAGGAGGATACAGAATGCAAAAGCAATCTTCAAGAGAGATAGATATCTAATTGGACCTCGTATTGGTGACCTCCTTCGAGTATCCATTATTTGCCTCTCCTGATATCAGGAAACCAAAGACAATCATATTACCATGATTCGTGAATAAAGCAATCGGTACATTGGAGGCATATGAGTGTTCAATTACAAGCTGGTCGCCGATAAGCTCCATATCCGCTCATATCTTCATTTCGAAGACTTTAACTTGTAAGCTGGAACCTATTAAGCGCAGGTGATGACTGTGGATGTTGATGAGTCTATTTGCTGCAACGAAATAAGGGAGTGCGAGGTTGTCGACTCGACTGGGAGAAAAATAGGCAAGATAGGTGATATGACCTTCACCTTTGACGGCAAACTTAACCTGGCACAGTTCGTGCTCCGTGGGTCTGTATGGGAAGAGTTCTTAGAATCGATTGGCGCTAGGCCAGATAAAGATCCATTGTTTGATGCTTCTCTTATCCACAGAATTGGCGACAAGGTCCAATTGAAGACAAATTTGAACAGCTTGAAGACAACTCTCGATGAGGGAGCTTTCACCGAGGCTGAGATTCGTTGGTCTGAACTGAAGGATAAGTATATTGTCGACAAGGATGAGACAAGCGTCGGGAAAGCTGTTGACGTTGATTTCGACAAAGATGGAACAGCCTCATTGACTGTCGGTGGTGGCATTATCGAAGAAACACTTGAGAAACTGGGTCTCAAGGCTGATGTAGACATCTTAGTGCCTGCTGACACAATCGAGTCGATGGGAGATAAGATCAAACTCAAGGTTTCCAAAGAGGACCTCAGCCTTACAATGAATCAGGCACTTGAAAGCGAGGTTATCAGCAAAGCCAAAGATGAACCCAATGTCCGAAAGGCTGTCTATAAGTTGCGTCTTTATAAACGTCAGTTCATGTGATTAGAGGGAAAATCTCGAAAC
>JBHLQS010000095.1:0-10129 GCA_048883405.1 Candidatus Thorarchaeota archaeon | reverse complement strand
GATTTCGGCCGATTGACGGGGATCTGCCTGTAGTTGACACCCAAGCGGGCGCGATGGGCATCAGAATATGAGAAGAGACGCGCGAGCAGCATCTTGTCCGGACTGGGGCCGATACCCGGCACGAGGTTGTTCGGTTCGAACGCCGCCTGCTCGATTTCGGTATGGAAGTCGGTTGGATTACGATTGAGTGTCAGTCGACCGACCTCATTCAGCGGGTAGTCACCGTGCGGCCACACCTTGGTCAGGTCGAAGGGATTGAACCGGTAGGTTTCGGCTTCTTTGAAGGGCATGATCTGCACCTTCAGCGTCCAGCTGGGGTAATCACCCCGCTTGATTGCCTCGAACAGATCGCGCCGGTGGTAGTCAGCATCTTCACCTGCGATTCTGTCAGCCTCCTCCTGAGTGAAGAATTCAATTCCCTGGTCTGTCTTGAAATGATACTTCACCCAAAAGCGCTCACCTTTTGCGTTTACCCACATGTAGGTATGGCTCGAATAGCCGTTCATATTCCGCCAAGTCTTGGGAATACCGCGATCACCAAACAATACCGTGACCTGGTGCGCCGACTCGGGCGACAGGGTCCAGAAGTCCCATTGCATATCATTATCACGCAGCCCGCTGTCCGCCCGGCGCTTCTGAGAACGGATGAAGTGCTGGAATTTCATCGGATCGCGAAGGAAGAACACTGGCGTATTGTTGCCGACCATGTCATAATTGCCTTCGCTGGTGTAGAACCTTAATGCGAATCCGCGTACGTCTCGCCAAGTATCGGGGCTGCCGCGCTCGCCAGCCACAGTGGAGAACCGGATCAGGGTATCAGTCTTTGTGCCCGGCTGAAACACCGCCGCTTTGGTGTAGGCACTGACATCTTTGGTCACCTCAAAATAGCCAAAGGCTCCTGAACCCTTTGCGTGGGGCTGCCGCTCCGCAATCCTCTCCCGGTTGAAATTTGCCATCTGCTCGATGAGGTAGGAGTCCTGCAGCAGGATTGGACCATCAGGTCCCACGGTGAGTGAAAACTCGTCGCTGGATACAGGGATTCCAGCGTCTGTTGTTGTGTGTTTACGGCCGCCTTTCTTCATCTTAATATCGCCTTAGTTCTAGAAAAAAGTTAGTTCTATATAAAAGTTACCTCAGATAGACTTATTATTAAAGTGGCGACGGATTACTTGTGAACGAGCGATTAAGACAGAAAGGACTCAGGCTTACACCTCAGAGGATTGAATTATTAAAAGTCCTAGAGGAGAAAGGAAAACACCATCCGTCTTTCTCTGAAGTATATCATGATGTGAGAAAGAAGCTACCTAGTGTGAGTCAGTCAACGATATTGAAGAATATGACTGTATTCGAAGAGGTGGGTATTGTACAGAGCTTCTCATTCAAAGGTGAAACACACTATGAGCTAAATCCATCTCTGCATGTAAACTTTGTAGATACTAAAGGAAAGATTGTTGACATTGAAAGTGAAGAGATAGAAGGTCTGCTCAATCAGCTTATTATCTTAATTAAGAAACAGACTGGTGGTTCTATGGGGAATCTACTTGTCGTGATTGAATGATAGATGGTCATATTCCTCTCAATTAACTAACATCATCGCCTGTTAGGATGATGCTTTGTTTCCTCTGTGATTTATTGACGCCTGAAACTCAAAATTGGCGGATTCCAAACTGTCAAAATAGAACATAGACGTTTCTTGAGATTAGTTGCTCTCAGAGATATTTGTCCAACCAACGCCCACTTTTTTCAAAGCATACTCAAGTTCATTCAAATAATCACCATACACAACTAGCCAGTGAAATCCCTTCATGTCATGCAGCAGTTTCTTCCAATCACCCTCGATTTCTATGTCTAATTGGGTCCGACATATGGGAAGCGTGGGATTGTCCTTTATTCTTCCTCTGAATCCAATCCAATCATCCCCGCCAAATGAAGGATCAACAACGGTGACAATTTGACCTTTCTTCATCTTCACTTGTGGTGCTGCTCCATAGTCAGATTCAAAGTGAGTGAGAATCTTCACGTGTTCGAGATTTGAGCCATCCATTCTACGTGGTGCCGTGCAATGTGCAACAGTGACTTGACCTTTATGAGGCAGGGTAGGGTCGACGAGGAAAACCGGTTTACTTGAAATAGAGTGCAAGAGTATTCCTGCCGGAATGGCAACGAAGTCAGACTCACAGAATGCTAGGTATCCAGCATCATTCAGTAAACAGATGGGCAAGCATGCGGTCGTTTCAGATATTGGCATGACAATTGACATGCATCCTGCAATTGTAAGGATGTGTGCCCTGCCTTCTTTCAATAAGTCCCTGAAAACGCGTTCAAGCAAAAATGCATTGATTACGAAACTCCTGTCTGTTTCGAGTTCAACATCGTTGTCTGACAAATAGCTCTCAGCATCTTTTTGAGCCACACCAACAGCATTTGTGTCTGTCTTCAATTCCTCGATTCTATCAGCCAACTCCTGATAGGAAACAGTTTCTATCTGAAGATTCCATTTTTCTTTTGCTTTCTGTACAGCCTCCTCCCCAATACCCCAGCCTCCAGGTGTGCCTATAGAGATGACTTTCGCACCAATTGCAGATTTCAACCCTAATAGAGATCTCAATTTCTGGAGAAGTTCTCTGTAGTCATCAACTACAATATCTGCAACATCGACCGGTTGCAGGATCTCGTCAGATACACTCCTTCTTAGAAACCTTGGATGTATTATTTCATACCAGAGATAGTCTTTCCTGAGGAAGAAGATTACTGGCATATTATAGGACAGAAGTTGTTCCAAGGGCTCAATTGAGTCAATTTCCTGCACGCCTGCTGCGTACACTAGAATCACGTCTGCGTCAATGCCCAGACTCTCAATATCCTCTACGGTTTTAGTCTTGCTTAAAGGTTGAATTCGTAATGGAAAGTCCGCCTCATTCTGCAATTCTAGCAATTCATCCTTAATCCTCTTAATCTCACTATCTGCATCAGCTTCGGACTGAATTCCTCCCCAAGGTCTCCAACTAGTCTGTTGCCTCTTCTCATAAACCCCGTATAGAAGGATTGGTTTTACTTGGAAATCGAACATAACCATATGAAAAGGTCATGAATGCCCAATAAATGTCTTCAGACAAGAGAGAACATAATCACTTCAACTCTGAAGAAGCAACGGAACATATCGCCATCGATAAGCTCAATAAAAAGGGTGCGCCCCCAAAGATGGGGGCAAGTTTATTCTTTATTGACTTCGCTTTCTTAGGACGATTATTATTGCTATGACAATGACCACTCCACCCACACCCACTACAAGAATGAGTGTGATGTCGATCGGGGGAGGTGGTGGTGGAGTAGTTGTTGTCGGTGGTGGAGTTGTACCTGCTGGCGTAATTACAAGCATTACAGTATCAGTGGTGATGTGATAACCGTCTGTGACCACAATTGTGTAATTGTATGTTCCTGGCGCCATCCCCATGATGGCATAGTTGAGGTATATCATATTTCCAATCGGGACAACACCATCTTGGATTCCTACTCCATTCTCAAAGATCTCATAGGTCATAGGGCTTGCATCAATGGCCATCCAGCCAATAGCACCACTAGCATCTGCTCCTTCCATGAATTCTAGGTCTTCAGGATGATTAATTGACGGTGGAATTGTATCAGCGACGGTGACAGTGAAGACTGCTGACACATATTTGTCCTCAGGATCGTAGGCTCTCACTTCGATTCCATAGATTCCTACTGGGGGATTAGCTGCATACAGTACACCTGTATTAGAGTTCATGCTGAAATATGTTGTAGCATTTGTCCAGTATCGATCAATATCCCAAGCATCAGATGCATTTAGATCATAGCTGAAGGCTTGACCAAATTCATGGAATTGATCAATTGGTTCTTCATCCCATGTCGGTATGAGCGTATCATTGATATCTATCCTGAATGTAGCTGATATTGTGAAGCTATAGATATTTCTAGCCCAAACTGTAAGAGGCAGATTATATTCCATAACGAACACAGTTGCGTTCGTGATCACGCCATTAGAGTCAACTGAAAACCACGAGGCATAAGCACCAGATAGCCACCAGTAGATTGGCTCTGGTGCAGTGCAGTTGAGATCGTACCTGAAGGCATATCCAAGCTCCAGATGCTGATCTGTGGGAGCAGGGGCCCAGATTGTGGAATATCTGTGGGTTGAAGGGGTCATCAGTGGATGGGGATCTTCGTTATTCGCGGTCCCTGAGATCGGGTACGGCGTATCACCAATTCCATCCCCATTTCCATCTGAACCGATATAATCTGACCAGTAATTCGTACCGAAGAATGTGTCTGTCCCATTATCCTCAGCGTTCAATGTGTTCCCATCGAAGAAGTTTCCAACAAACCAGTTCCTATCAGAATCTGCAACAACCAAAACGCCGAAGTCATTTCCTGAAATTGTGTTATTCTCGAAGAGACAGTCATCAGGTCGGTCAATATCGATACCAGTGCTGCCGTTAGCTATTGTGTTATTAGCAATTGTTTGATAAATGCCTCCCTCCACGAGAAGTCCGCCTCCGCATTCATCAATTGTGTTGTTGAAAACTAGAGCATAATCACACAGAGCCATGCTCATTCCTCTTGTGTTATTGGCCAGGTTGTTGTTCTTGATCACAAGATTGGGACCTTCGAAATACATGCCTAGCGATGAATGAGTGCTTGTATTGTTCTCAAACCATCCAGCGTCTATTTCGTTCATATACAGATTGAAATCACTACCGTTCAAGATATTATGCTTGACAATGATATCCCCGCCATAATTTTGGTTGATACAATAGCCTATACAATCGATGTTATTGTTCAAAACCTCGATGCTGTAACAATCCTGCAAACCTATGCCATATTGGCTTGATGTTATATTATTCGCCTGGACAGTTATGTTCGTGCAATTGTTGATGAGAATAGATTCCCAGTTGTCATATATCGCATTATCGAAGATTTCACCATTGGATACATTGTAGAGCAATATCGCCTCATTCCCAAATCCACTCTGATGAAGAGTACAGTTCTGGATGATGAAATTCTTGCGTGTGTCTTGTATGCTGATTAAATCTGTACTGTCACCAGTTATATTGAAGTTCTCGATACGATAGGGATTTCCAGGTGAGCCGTCGCCCGCAAAGCCCATCGTTGCGAAGTCGTCATCATTTGTTATAGCAATCGTTGGGTCCTCACTGACCTGATGTTCCTTGGTCTGGATAAAGGGAGAGTCGATGTTTCTGCTCCGAGCAACAATACTGGTCAGAGAAGTTGTTGAGATAAATGAAGGTAGGACCAACAGGAGTACTATAACAAATAGCCACGATTTTCGTTTAAACATCTTATCTCCTCCTTCTATAATGTTATGCCATAAATTATAGATGCGGCCGATATTGAATCTTGTGAACTTCCATGTTCCTGCTGGTTTCATTGTCTATCTCAAGGATACTCATGAGAAGGTCATTAGAATACCCACTAAGTTTCTTCAGACAAGAGAGAACGTAATCCCTTCCTCTAGGACTCTTATCCGCTAGCTTGTGGATGTGGCAGCAATATGACCATGCTTGCGCCCTGCTCATAATCGCCCGCCACACGGTCCTCAACCCATATTCTTCCACCATAGCGGTGAATAATCCTTCGGACGAGGGTGAGGCCCAATCCGCTTCCGCGCCTCTCCTTGTCTCCGAACCGGGCAAGAATTGCTTTCTTCAGAGTGTCATTTATGCCTGGACCCCGGTCTTGCACTCTAATGGCTAGGAATCTCTCGTCTTTCTTTTCATCTACAATGACATCTATGACTACTACATCATTCTTGTCCATTCTAGCAGCATTATGAAGGAGATTATAAAAAACGTCCACCAGAAACTCGTCCGCCAGTACTGAGTATTGCTCTGCACTGAAATTGGTGTTGATCTTGATGTTCAATGAGGGGTATGAATCCTTGACCATGTCAATTGCGTCTGTGAGCACAAGAAATGGATCTGTTGCGACCATCTCGGTTTTCTCTCCAAGAGCAGCCAGCTTTTTGACATTAGTCACCAGCTTTGCTCCTCTCTGAGTCTGTGCCAGAGCTGACTTGGCCAGAGATTCCAGCTCAGCAGAAAGGCTGCCGCTATCAAGCATCAGTTCCATGCTTGACATGACTCCCTGTTGAAGATTGGATATATCGTGAGCCATCAGATCATTGTAGAACGCTGCTGTTGCCACAGCTTCCTCTAGCTGGCGCTCCGTCTTCTTCCTTTCCGTGATGTCGCGAGCAATGCCTACTATGCCAATTGGCTTATCTTTGTCATTCCGTAGGAACGCCCGCGATATTTCAGTCCAGAATCTTGATCCGTCCTTATGAAGGAATTCAAGCTCGAGCGGTGGTGCATCATAACCCTCTTTTCCCACTTCCTCATCAAGTTTAAGCGTTTCAGCCAGAATCACTTGAGTTCTCTCAATCGTATCCTTAGGCATTATTGAGGTGACGCTTTTGCCTATAAGCTCCTCAGGTTTGTACCCAAGTACTGTTTCACTTGCTGGACTTACATATGTGACTTTGAGATTCAGGTCTGTTGTCCATATAACGTCCTTCGCGCTTTCTGCCAACAGACGCAATCTCTCTTCGTTTGAACGTAGAGCATCCTGAGCCCTATGCCTTACCAGAACTGTGGAAATCATCCCTGTCATTGTTTGGAACAAGGTTCTGTCTTGCTCTGCTAAATCCTTCTTCTTTCTGGCTGCGATATTTAGGACGCCAAGGAGTTCTTCATTAGGCCCGAGTATCGGCCAGAATACTATAGCCTGAATCCCCATTCGGTCTAGGACAGCCCTCCGGGCTTGCAGCGTTGAGCTACTCTGAATGTCTGATTCAAAGATTGGTTTCTTTGTTCGAGCAACATATGCAGCGAGATACTCCTCATCATCGAGCGGCACTTCGCTTCGCGATCCAGCTGGGATGCCGACAACGGCATGCAACTTCAGTACCTGATTTACTTCGTCATACAGTCTAATAGTCCCAAGGTCGAATCCCAGAATCTGAACCAATCCAGATATGATTCTATGACTAGTATCTTGTGTGTAGGTCTGTTCCAACGCGGCTTCTGCGATCAGTTGGAAGGCCATTCTTTCATTCTCGAATGCCTTTCTTGCCTTAGTGGATTCGGTTATGTCCATCATTGACACAAGAACTCTATTCAATGATGCTTTACTCTCATCAGGAACAGATAGACTGAGTAAGATATGTCTGGTATCTCCGCTGACTGTTTCAAGTGCCACTGTTTGTCTAAACTTGGTTTCCCCTTCAGCAAGGGCTACAAGTTCATCTCGAAAGAGATCATAGGCATCTTCCACCAGAATCTTACGCAGACTGCCAAGTAATACACTCTCATCTTTCACGCCTTGGAGTTTCAAAGTGGCTCGGTTTACCCTAACAATCTCCACTAGTTCTGCACATTTGAGGACAGCATCCAAGTTCTTTTGAAAGTAGGACCTTAAGTCACTCACACCCGACGCATTCAGCTCGTCGAAATACATTTTGACCTTGGAGAAATCCTCCTCCCATAACGAAACTGGAGAGTTCTCAAACAGGGTGAGATACTGGCTCTCAGTGTCGTCCATTGACAATTCACTCCGAGTTATATGCACGCAAGTATGGTTACCTCAAGAAGATATCTATCCCATTCCACTATGGTGCATGGGGTTGTTATAATCATCGGTTGAGCATCTAGGGGTTTTGCGATTTCAACCCCACTGCTATCCGGCAACTCTTTTATTCCGCAACAGCATTCCAGCGGAAGGTGTCGCTTCAATGTCCGACAGCAAATCCGTTCTGATTACTGGAGGCACAGGGTTCATAGGTTCCCATTTGGCTCGCAAACTCGTCAATGAAGGGGCAGAGGTCATCCTCTTCGACCTCTATCCGAATCCTAATGGTATCTTAGATATCAAGGATCAAGTCAGAGTTATCGAAGGAGATGTTGCTGACTACAACGCGATTGCAGATGCGATAGACGAATACAACATTGGATCGGTCATTCATACCGCTGCAATGCTCTCAGTTGCGGCTGCAACCGAACTGAGAACCGCCTATAATGTCAATATTGATGGGACTTTCAATATACTTGAGGCCTGCAGAGTAAAGGGAGTTGACAAGGTTGTTTTCCTTAGTAGTCTTGCTGCGTTTGGACCTAACTCTCCATTCCCATTTCATGAAACGACATATAGAGAACCTGCCAGCTTCTATGGTGTGAGCAAGGTATGCGGAGAGGTCTTGGGTACATTCTATCATCATACGCATGGCTTGGATTTCAGATGTGTCCGGTTGGCCGTTGTGATTGGGCCTGGGAGACGAGGCAAAGGAGCGACAGTATCATTCTCAAAGTTCGTTGAAGAAGTAGTCCTGGAAAAGCCTGGCATCATTTTGGTTCCAGACTATACAATCCTTCCAATAATACATGTTGATGATGCCACGAATTTGCTCTTAGCGCTATGGAAAGCTGAAAGCGTGGACAAGAGGATTCTCATGTCCGGAGGTGTGCCAGTAGCCATCGATGAATTCGTCAGTCATGTCAAGAAGCTAGTCCCCGATGCAGTTGTGCATTATCAAGAAGACCCAACGGTTGAAGAGGTTGCTGGAACTTGGACTCTACTCACAACAATGCTAGTGCAACAGGGTCAAGAGAACATCTATCGGGAGATTGAGGAGATTGGATGGAAGCTCGCAATTGATGATGTGGAGAAGCTAGCCTCATATTTCGTTGATGAGGTTAGGAATAATCGTGACATGTACGGATCATACTAGGAGGAATTGGAGATTGAAAGAAATCAAGGAAACCCTAGTTATAGGTGGAGGTGCTATGGGCCATGGTATTGCTCAAGTCTTTGCGCAATCTGGATGTGACGTGACGATTGTTGATATCGACGAAGCAGTGTTGTTGAGTGCAAAGAAGCATGTTGAAGCCAATCTCAAGTTCCTTGCTCAGCATGACTTGGTTGACGCGGAATCAATTGGAGATGTCCTTGATAGGATTCAGACTGAAACTGACATCTCAAAGGCACCTTCACATATCGACTTCGTCATCGAAGCCGTTCCAGAAGATGTTGAGCTGAAACAGAAGGTGTTGAGTGGTGCCGAAGCCTCTTGTTCTGATGATGTAATTCTCGCCACAACAACATCTGTGATTCAAGTTGCTGACATTGCAGAAGGTATCAACGAGCCCGAACGTTTCATTGGAGCTCATTGGATGAATCCGCCTTTTGTACTTCCCCTCGTTGAGATCATCCCTGGACCTAGGACGTCTAATGATGTTGTAGAGAGAGTCAGGCGTTTTCTAGAAGACACTTGCGGGAAACGAACAGTTACCTGTGGAGATGCACCTGGATTCCTTGTCAACAGAATGGCTGCTGCTGTGTTGGTTGAAGCCGCAAAGATGGTGCAAGATGGAATTGCTTCCTTTGAAGACATTGACCGGGCATGGAAGGAGCATATGGGCTACATCTTCTTACAGTTTGGCCCCTTCGGAAATATCGATCACATAGGACTGGATGTGATCAACATGGCGGCGAATTATCTTGCGTTCGTCCTAGAGGACGAGCGTTTCCGCCCTCCTGCTTGGCTGCAAGAGAAGGTCGAGGCGGGAGACCTCGGGACTAAGAGCGGCAAGGGTGTCTATGACTATGAAGGTAGGTCTCCAGAAGATCTCCGCATCGAGAGAATCGAGAAGCTCCTCGAGGTCATTCGAAGACGAGAGGGCTGACATCAGCCCTCTGGCGTTGCAGCAAGTACTTGGCTGAGTATGCTCTCATACTCACGCGAAACTCGAACGTCTATCACTGCAGGCTTCCCAGAATCCAGGGCTCGTTGAAGTGCTGCTTTGATGTCTTCAGTCTTGGTCACTGTTTCTCCGTATGCGCCTAGGCTCTCTGCAAACTTATCGAGTCTTACATCCTCATTGATGATGGTTCCACGGCATGCCAGTTCCTCAGATCCTGTTTTGATGCGTCTTGTATGATATACGAGGCCCCATGCACAGTCGTTGCATACCACAACAACCACTGGGATGTCCTGTCGAACAGCAGTTTCCAGCTCCACACCATTGAAGAAAAAGGTGCCATCTCCGCTGACAATAAACACATCTCTCTCAGGGTG
>JBHLQS010000094.1:0-10327 GCA_048883405.1 Candidatus Thorarchaeota archaeon | reverse complement strand
GTCAATAAGGGCCTGTCTAGCCTTCTCTCCATCACGCTCTTTTGTTCGTACGAAAGGTCTATCGAACGACACGCGTATCAATTAACAATCGTGCCTAATGAGTCTGGCTGTTGAGGTTGATGCTAGCTTCTAGGAATCTGGACATTTAGGTTCTTATATACATCGAAGTGTAATCATATAGTGAGTGTAGGTTTGAAACAAGAACCAAGTCGAAGACCTGCAATGCTGTCACCGTCAGTTTGCCGGGGACATGAAATGCCTGTGGAAAGAACGTAAGACTTCATTCTAATCTCAAGGGATTAGTCAAGCAGATCTTGGTGAAGCAGGAACCGAACAACAGTCCAGGACTGCATAGGTTTCGGGAAACGGCAAGGATTATCATCAGGCATCGGTTGTTCAACCCCTAGACAGGGGTAGCAATATTGTCTAGACATACACTCCGAGACCGTGATCTCATTCTCACAGAGCCTGGAATCTTCTTTCGGGTCTATGGCTATTGGCATCCATCATCAGGCTATGTCTGTGATCCTGAATACGTTCCCATGTCAATCTTCAACTCAGAAACTCTCCTTGACCAACGAATTCGGAGGAAAGGGTACTGCAAGTTCTATGGCTCGGAGGGTATTGAGTTCGTCACCGAGAAGTATCCTCAATTCATGGTTTCCTATCCTCCACTCAACACAACCCTTGTTGGTGTGAAACATCCTGACGTCCAGAGAGAGCTACGGACTGATGTTCGTCTGAGGGAGATGCTTGAATCGCCGCCTAATGACCTGCTTGCAAATCTCTTGATTGAGCTAATTGACTATCTCCTTGAGAACACATCAATAAGGAGAACCGACTTAGGCATATTCGGGAGTCTTCTGGCTGGGATATATCATCCTCAGTTCTCAGATTTAGATATAACAGTCTACGGAAAGAAGGCTTTTGAACGTCTACGTTCACATCTCCTTGAGTGGTATGCGGAGCCTAATGGATATCTCGCCAATGAGTTCATTGTTGAAGTGCAACAGTTCCTGGAAAAGCCTTCTCCATTCACGGCGCTAACGCGCGAGGAAATTATTGCTCATCATCGCCGGAAAGGGATTTATGGAATCCTTCCCGGGGCCCGTGATCCGTTTCTTAAAGTCGAGTTTGAACCAATTCGCAGATTCGATGAGATTGACAACCTTGCAGAAGATGCGATAATGATCCCGAGTGATCGTATCACTGTCAGGGCACGAATCACAGATCATGAAGACAGTTACTACATGCCTAGTGAGTATGGAATTGAAACACTTGAGGTGATTGAAGGCGATTCAAGTGCATCTCCGACACGGGTCCTCAACTATATTGAGCAGTTCAGGATGATGGCCTTCAGAGACGAAGAGGTGTTGGTGTCGGGAATACTTGAACATGTGGAACGGAAGCGCACCGAATATGACCAGATTACCCTGAGCTATCCTCCAGGATGGGAGGCTAATGTCCTCAAGACAATTAATGCAGTGGATTTCTAAGAATCTGTGAGCCGGATATACTCCTTCCCGGCACCGGCCTTTGAACCCACCATTAGCTGATAGAATGGTTCAGCGCCCGAATCAATGGGTGTGACTCTCTGGATAATCCCAGACACTTCAACTCTGTCACCAGTCCGAATGAGCGCGCGGAATGACCCCTCATAGACTAGGATTCTAGTAACGCACTCACCAGCTATAGGCTCGAGTGGCGGAGACTCACCCAAGTAGATTGCAGGAAGAAACAGTCCATATGTATCATCAGATATCTCCATGCTTACTCGCACTGGTTCAGGAGTTATTGTTGAATACGACTCACTGCCATGAGTTATTGGGGCTTCATCAGGGAGAAGTATAGGCATGACTCCTATAGAGCGCCCGTGACAGACAAGGCCCTTTCTCCTTGTGAAAAGCTCTTTCATTGCTTCGAGAGGAAGAACGGGAATGCGTTCCACGACCCTAGCCATGGTCCGTTTCCATTCATGCATCTGTCGAAGACGCATGTGGGAGTTCCGCTCTGCAACTTCATCATAACCCCTCTGCAGATGCCAAGATGTATCAAAGCCGTAGATGTTCATGTTGATGTCAGAAAAGCTTGGATTGTGCGCTTTCCATACAATACTGCCGGTGACACCAAGTCTTTCAAAGGGGATACCAAGTGTGTCATGAAGGGTTTCAGTCATCTGCGCAACACTCTCCTCAAGAGGATCACGTGATTTGGATTCCAAAATCTCTTTGACTCGAGTTTCAGCGCTGAAGTATTTCTCAACATCTGTTCTAGGGACCTCAAGGAGCTCGCTACCGAAGTGCAAATCATGTACAACATAATCGTCTGGAGCCTTTGTCATACCCTCGGCTGCTGATGCACCTCCTCCCCAGAAGATACGCTTGTATCGTTGGTCTGCAGTTCGCCACTTTCCTTCTGGATGTGGAATATATTTGAAGAACGAAAGGATTCTGTCTTCTGGCTGTATGTAGCCGAGGGTCACATAGACTCTTCCTACCTTATCATGAAACACATCTCGATCACGTACTCTATCCGGAAGGGAAACCAATGCTGGATGTTTTTCCTCACCTGACCTCACTGGTGTGCTCCTCGTTAGATAGATTAGGCGCCTCTTACTGAGATTGGCTGTGACTGCGAATGAGAATTCTCCACCTTTGTGACAGCCTTAACCCTGCCGGTCTTGGAGGATACGAGTCAATCATCCATTATGTATCAAAAGCGATGGCTGCTAAGGGACACGAGTCGTTTGTAGCCACACAGTCACCCTATCGAGACTCTCCAGAAATAGTCAGGAAACAACATTATACCATTTTTCACTTACCAGGAAACTTGCTGGAGGCTCGTAAGTGGGAGTTCTATGCGCTCCCTGAAGGTGAGAGAGATGAGGCTGCCGAAAAGCTGTTCAGGCCCGATGATCTTGAGGAAGATGTACGTATACTCACAGAACAATTGGCTGGACTCATTCACGAGATTCAACCGGACGTGATTCATGCACACAGTACGTATGTAGTATTCAATAAGGTAATTACCCAACTACGATCGCATCTTGAGATGGAGATACCCTTCATCATTACAATACATGGCCTGCCTAAGCCGCTAATTCTGCCAAATGGGAAAGAAACGACAGATTTCAAAGAGTTTTCTTCAGACGCTGGATTCGATCTTATCATCGCTGTCAGCGAGCATGTTGCAAGAGCCGTCAGGGAGCATATAGAATCTGAAATGCATGATAGAGTTCACACAGTATACAGCGGTATTGACCTGTCAGTCTTCAGGCCGCTGCCGGATGTAGACAAAGAATGGGACTTAGCGTTCATGGGACGCCTAGAACCTATGAAGTCGGTTGACCTATTTCCAGAGATGTTATCCCTCCTCAAATCCAAGTTTCCGAATCTCAAGATGATGATGACAGGAGAGGGCTCTCTCAAGGACAGGCTATTCAGTGAATTTGATGACAGGGATGTAGCATCAATGATAGATTACAAAGGAGTTGTCGATGTCGATGATGTCCCCATTCTGATCAACAAAAGCCGTATCTTCCTTTACCCCTCTCGAAGGGAGCCATTTGGGCTTTCAATCATAGAAGCGATGGCATGCAAGGTCCCAGTCATAACCACGGATGTGTTTGGTCCACGAGAGATTGTAACACACAACTATGATGGGATTGCTGTGCCCCCGGATGATGTGATAGCTCTTGCAGAAGCCGCTAAGAAGCTCTTGTTAGATGATGAACTCAGAAACAAGATTGCGCAAAATGCGTTCAGGTCTGTCAAGGAGAGGTATGATATCATAAAACATGCAGAACAACTAATATCAATCTATCAAGAGGTGATTGACAGACTGAAAAAGTGAGTGTGTGGGACTCACAGAGCCCCACAAATACGTTTATTCTACAACAACTCGTGTACACTGACAGTCTTCGTTTCTAAGATAGGCCTTCAAGTTTCCATAGCTCATCATGGAAAGCAGTCCAACTTCCAGACCTTTCTCTATCAGAGGCTTAGCTGGAACTAAGGACTTGATCTTCCCCTTCATTCCTCCACTTGCATCATCAATTCCAGATGCACCCATCCTCTGCAGGGTTTCCTCCAGTTTGTTGAGGTTGATTGTATCAATGGAAGCTGCATCTGGATTTAGCTTAGGATCTGTATCGTAGATTCCAGCCACATCAGATGCAAAGAGCAGGTATCTGGCTCCAAGCTCCTTCGCTATAATGACAGCTAGCTGGTCTCCACTGCCTATACTCCATCCCATGACAGAGTCGATTAAGATGTCTCCTCCCAATAGAGGAACCATACCAAGCGAGGCAAAGCCCTTTAGCGGCTCTAGGAAGTAATTGGTCATCTGCATCTTCTCAGATGTCACCATCGAAGAGGGGTACATTAGGCACACCGGAACCCCTACATTCTGAAATTCCTTTACAATGATGTGCCTAAGGGTTGCTACACTCTCTTGTGTCTTAGAGAGTGGTAGAAGTTGATCAGGACCTAAGAAGCCCTTGTGGAGTTTGTGCTCCAGAACTGGTGGATGTCCGTAGGAACCCACACCATGTAGCAGGACAAGCGACTTAATTAAGCCCTCATCAAGACATTCCCTGATCTCACGTGACACCGATTCGAGCACGTCTTTCCTATAGGTATAGGGTTTCGTTTTGTCAGTCAGTAGTGAACCGCCAAGTTTGATGACTGTGAGCTCGTTGTTCATTTAGCTCCACCATAGAGATTAGAACAGACTACTGAACATTGGGAACGGCCAATATAGGCCTATGAAGGGTAGCAGCAGCACCATAACGATGGCCGCAATGGTGATGGTCAGATTGTCAAGGCCTTTCGGTGTTATCGCCTCAATGATGGTTGCTACAAGACTCACAACTACTATGGGTATGATTAGGTCGACGACTGAGAATGCCGCCACTTCGATTGAGAACAGGAACACGAGGACAAAGCTGAACAGGAATGACCCAATGAACATCCCTATCACACCTGCAAATGTCTTCTCAGCCCCACCAATTCCGAACTTCTTGTCGCCTCCATACTTTCGGCCAATAACATCTGCGAATCCGTCTCCTCCTGCTAGGCACCCAAAGACAATCAGTGCCAATGGAGTAGCATTGGCCAGATCACCATCGGCTGGAACGTAGAACCAGAGAATTCCAATGACGACCATCATAAATGCATAGTAAAGAGTGCCTCCGAGGAGCTCTCTCGGATCGCCGCTCCTTGACATTGAACGCACAAAGTCCTCGTTAACGCTCTTCCCAGTTCCAATCATCACAAACTGAAGAACGAATATGAGAGGCACAATTATGGCCAGCCATCGGCTGAATATGCTACCTGAAAAGAGCATCCAGGTGAGCACCCATAAGGGAGCTGCAAACGTGTGGATGACTTTCCGTGTCACAACTGTTGAGAGCTTGCCACTCTTCTCAATGGCAGCATTGATCTGGACTAGCATCAGTATCACAATGAACGAGATAACAAATGCAGCGATATCCCAGACTAGCTCAAAACCAGGTAAAGGATTGAAAACCACGACTTTTTCCTCCTGGAAAGTTAGGAGTAGGGGGGTATCTATCTATCCTAAAAGTATGTCTGGAGAAGAAGACAGAATAGGCAAACCATCCTCTACCCTGATGGACCAGTCGCTAGCGCATTCCAAATCATAGCAAATAGTCACATCTCGAGCCCGCTTGGATCTTTCCAAACATCAGTGTTCAGATAGGCAACAAACAGCGGTTTGCTTAGCCCAGGTCGAGTAATCCACATGATAAAGGGTCGATTTATGATGTAGGGAGGGACTTCAGGATGACCTGCTCCAAGCATTGCTGCCACCGCAGCTACGCTCTTGACTCTGTAACCCTCCTGATTCATCTTGAGTTTTGTTTGCTGGAGAGCCTGCTGAATGAAATAGAAAGGGAACCGATCCTGTGGTATCATCAATTGCAAGTTGATAAGCCACTCCAATTCACCTTCTTCATTCAAGTCAATCATAGGAAATACAATTGCCTCGTAATCTCGTTCTACTGGAGTCATGTTTTGTAGAATCTCTTCGACATATGTGACCATATCGAACCCTGAAGGGACCTTATCAGCCATCATCATATAGACGGCATCTTGATCCCCTGTCTCCAGAGCCACAACAAGATTAGTGCTTCCTCCCACTGTATTGAAGGTGAATCCCGTATCCATTCTGACGCCTGGATAGGTACTACCATCTTCTGTAGCTACAGATGCTCGTGTTCCCTTGGCCAGCCAAAGACCAAGTAGATCAAGCATGGCTGCAACGCCAAAACCATTCTCATCGAAAGGGTCGAGTTGGATATCAAAATCGTGTTCCCTCAGCCATTTATTAATCACTTCAATATCGATGTGTGCGACGCTCTCGATTTCCTCGATGGTTGGAATCTCCTCTCTGCAGGGAGTGTAGAATCGCTCCAAGAAGTTCCGTTGAATGATTTTAACTGGGTTCCATCCTGAGGAATCTATTACGAATTCTTCGGCTTCTTTCAGTGCAGCCGCTATGGGATAGGTCACTATGGTAGAAGTCTTGTCTGTGAGGTCCTCCTCATTAGTCACGAGTCTCTCCTCCGAGTGGTGGAAGCATCATTTTGTCTTTTGAGTCTTCAGGCAAATCAAGGTACTAGTCACAGGCAATCTGTGATGTTAAATGCCGACATATGTCGGTAGAGTTCATAAATGATGATGCTGATTTGTCTAGGTATGCCGCTATTCGAAGTTGTATTTAGAGTAAAGTATGACAATCCCCTCAGTGAGATCACGAGAAGCAATCCCGCAGTCAAGATCTTTCAGTGGTGCAACGATCGCCATGACATCATGGAACTAGTCCTGCCGAAGAAGGAGGACTATGGACAAATACGCAGTGACATGTCAAAAGCAGTAGAGATAGTAGATGAGATACATAATGGTGCCAACACCCATGTCATTACTAGAATGTGTGCTTGTGGAGGACCGGGGACAGTACAGCACTATCTCAGCGATCCCAGTCTGCTATTGATACCGCCAATAGCCTATGAGAACGGCTGGGAACATCTTAGACTGATTGCATTCAAACACGAGAATGCCAAAAAACTCTTGGAGAAGTTGAAGAAAGATGGTTTTCAGGTGGAAATCATTAGGAAAAAGCCATTTGATGGCTATATCGCAAGTTCTCTGACGCTCACAACAGACGCATTGTTTTCAGGACTAACAGAAAAGCAGGTACACGCACTTTTGACAGCATACGCTCAGGGCTACTTTAGATTCCCCAGAGGCTCAGACCTTCAGACAATTGCATCAAAGGAGAAGATCTCTAGAACGACCTTTCTTGAGCATTTGAAGAAGGCTGAGAACAAGATAATCACGGCGTTGATTCCACACATCCAGCTGTTTCGCCGCATTCCTCAGGAACGAAAAGACACGCTGGGAATTCTTTGTGAAGCTAGCTAGGCAAGTCGGCCAAAGCTCATAGGATATCTGATTGCCGCTATTCGAAGATCCGATTTATCGGATAAATGACATTCTATGAACTGCAGCAAGTGCGTCTGACTTTCTCCGTTCTAGTTCACGAAGCGCCTTTTCCTGAGCTAGATGCTTCCGAATCTCTCTAGATTTCTCATATTCTTGGACTAACTGCTCGGAGCTGGCTGCTTCATCGCACTCGATGAATTCAAGGGATTCAGCCTCTGAGATTGTTTGTTCCTTTGCTATGCATGCCATTTCTATCACAACTAATACTGAATCCAGTAAATGGCATAACCTTTGTACCGACACATGACGGGAATCTATCCGTGTAAGCAAAGATATTCAGAATATGCTTATTTTTCCAAGGTTCCTTAAGAACGACGAGGCCAGATCAATGACGAAGAATACTAGACGCCGTGTGATTGCAATTCTCCTAGTCGCAGCATTCATCGCTACATTCGCCATTCCTTCTCACGTGGAGGCAAAAGCAGTCACCAGAATTACCCTGAGATACAATGAAGGCACACAGACGCTCTTCGTCAATGTGACTCATCAGGTTACCGTTCTTGGTGGACCAGACTTTCTTGAGCTCATTGAGATCTTCAAGAATGGTGTGTTTCAGCTAAATAGGACATATACAGAGCAAGTGTTCAAATTCGGGCGTAACGACACATTCGCCATAAGTGCTGTAGGCGGTGATAATCTCACTGTCACTGCAACATGTTCCAAAGGTTATTCCCTCACAGAGTGGATTATTGTTGGCGCGCCGACTACAACTGCAGGTACAACTAGTACACCTACTCAGACTGAAACAGAAACCACAACTCCTCCTCCTCAACCAGCAGACCCACTGGACCCAGCTATAGCTATAGGTGTTGGATCCGCGGGCATAGTTGTCTTCATGATTGTCTTTGTGATGTATAAGGAGGGGTATATTGCACAATTCGCACAAAAGGTACGTCCCTAGTCGTACAGGATGACTGGATTGTGGAATCCATCGTATTAGTGGCTAAATCGATTGGACAGCAGGTTCATCAGGATTTGAAGCGACTTCTTTTTGGAATCGAACACTATGGTGAAAGAAACGAAGCTGAAAACCGCGGCCAGAGAACAAATATCTCTTGCTAAACAAGTTGTCAAAGAAGACTTGCCGCCCTACGATAGGGGCATAGTGACAGGAGTGGATGTACACTATCATGGCTCTCTCGCATTTGGGTGTGCAGCTGTAATAGACGCTGAAACACTGAAGCCAGTTCAAATGGTGACCTTGAATAGAGAAGTGCAGTTTGACTACATCCCGGGATATCTGTATCTTCGTGAAGGCCCTATTGTTCTTGATCTTCTGAAACTCTTGGATGTCACAGGCCCAGTGCTTATTGACGGAAATGGAGTACTTCATCCCAGAAGACTGGGACTAGCTTCGCATGTTGGAGTGGTTTTGAATATTCAGGCTATGGGTGTTGCCAAGAGTCTTCATATTGGCACCACTGGCTCTAGAGTTGGTGATGAAGCCCCCATCTGCGACGAAGATGAAGTAATAGGCATGGCTGTTTGGTTGGGAAAAGAAAAGCCAGTATTCGTGTCCGTGGGGAATAATGTCACGCTTGCCACTTCTGTAAGGATTGTAAGGGATTGCGCTGTTGATGGGTATCCTGAGCCTCTTCGTCGCGCACACAGAAAAGCAAAGGCCATGGCACGGGAACAGTGAGATTGCTCAATCTGATGATGAGATTTATCTATAGGAATCTGGTCAATGGTGGAAATGTGTGAGTGAAATGATAAAGACGAGAGTAACTGAGATGCTGGGGTGTAAGTATCCGATCATAGCAGGGACCATGGCAAGGATCTCCAGTCCCGAGTTCGCCGCTGCAGCAAGCAATGCAGGCGCCTGTGCTGTATTGGCCAGTGCGAACTTCAAGACACCTGATAAACTGCGTGATGCTATCAAAAAGACCCAATCTCTCACAGATCGCCCATTTGCGGTGAACATCAATCTGTTTCCTGCTCTGATGCCTCAGGACAAGCTGGAGGACTACGTGGATGCCACACTGGCTGAGGGTGTGAAGATCATTGAAACGAGCGGCCACAAGGCTCCAGAAGACTTGGTCCCCAAATTCAGGGACGGAGGTGCCATCTGGATTCACAAGTGCGCTGGAGTGAGATATGCGAAAAAAGGAGCGTCCCTGGGTGCCGACATAGTGACCGTTGTTGGATATGAGAATGGTGGAGCTACTGGGATTCTAGACATTGGAACAATGGTGATGGCCCCATCCGTCGTTGATGCTCTGGATGTCCCTGTAATTGCTGGGGGTGGAATAACAGATGGTAGAGGCATCGCCGCGGCTCTGGCGCTTGGTGCTGAAGGAGTGATTATGGGCACACGACTGTTGGCCACCAAAGAGTGTCCCATCCATGATAATCTCAAAAAGGCCTTCGTTGATGCAGCGGAGACCGATACAACTCTCGCCTTGCGTTCTGTTGGAAATACACACAGGTTCTGGAAGAATAAAGCAGTACAGAAAGTGCTTGAACTAGAGGCGCAGGGAGCACCTCTTTTCCAACTCATTCAGGCTGCATCTGGAGACAAATCAGAAGAAATGTACAGAGAAGGGGATATCGACCATGGGGTTGTCGCCTGTGGTCAAGGTGTAGGCTTGGTCAGGGATATTCCCACAGTGAAGGAGCTGTTGGACAGAGTGATGATTGAAGCCGAAGAAGTAATCTCAAGACTGGGCAAGATCGCAAAATAGGATAGCGGCCTAGGTGGAACTCGAACAGTCAGCCAGAATATATTAAGAATCATGATTCATAATTGTTAAATGCGTTCACTAGGAAGTATATGCGACAGAATATGTATCAAGGAAAGG
>JBHLQS010000093.1:0-10328 GCA_048883405.1 Candidatus Thorarchaeota archaeon | reverse complement strand
ACAAGGCCCCATTTTGTAATTATGAAGAGTAAGGCAGAAGCTATTAAACGGCAGTGTGTGTAATGTCCCAGTTACAGTACGAGTAGACAAAAGAGGGTCAACAGGTGACGGATGATAACAATCGCCTATTCCAAATCCTAGTGGATTTCGGTCTGACTGAAGCGCAAGCTAAAGTGTTCATTACAGCAGCCCAATTAGGAACACCAACTGTAAATGAGATTGCAGAGGCATCCAATATTCGCAGAGAAGAGATATACCGTCTACTTCCAGCCCTCGAGAAAATGGGGCTAGTTGAAAAACTCCTCAGCAAACCTATGAGGATACGAACACCGGACCCTAGTCTGTCTATTACACGGCTCATTGAACAAGAGAGATCAAAAGCCAAAAAGAGAATCTCACAACTTGCCAAGAAGTCTAGAGTTCTCCTGACATCTCTTCGTGAGGTTAGTCCGGCTGTCCTGGAAGAAGCAACTGCACCTGAATTCTCCATCATCAACGAGAGAGAGTCAATTAGAACAGCACTGGATGAGTTAATGAAGAAATCAATGAAGCGTATAGATATTCTATACTCACGCCACGATTTGGTCTGGATACTCTCAGCGCACGGAGAAATACTACAGGAGGCTGTCGCTCGAGGTGTTAAGATCAGGACTATCACTGAACCCCCATCTGGACGTGATCGATTGCCAAAGATTATCCGGAGGAGGTTCCCAGCGGAAGAAGCAGTAGAGTTGAAGTACATTGTCAATGCTAATGCGTTTTACATTATAGGGGATGATGCCGAAGTCATAATTGTAGCCACAGGTGTCGGTCATCTTCCAAATGCCAATTGTCTCTGGACTAATAGTGATGCTCTTGTTGCCCTCACACATCGAGACTTTGAGGAAAGATGGCACGAGTCGGCACACTGGAAGACTGTTGAAGGAATCACAATAGTAGTCACTCCTCAAGGGCCGATAAAAGATAGCACACTCCCAATGCATAGACTTCTTGTCTATCGCACTCCAGAAACCAAATTCAACGCTCTGTTCAACTTCTTGAAAAGACGACATGATGATGGCTATATGGCAGTTTATGTCTGTGCCAAAGGAGATGCGGCTGAAGTTGAACGAGCCATGCTTGATTTTGGCTTTGAGAAGAAAACCCTAGAGCAGGGAAAGACTCTCCGGATCATGAAGTGGGATGCGTGGCTTCTCAAGGACGGAACATTCAGTATTGAGAAGGCAATTGATGTATGGGATGACCTGTTCTTTGAAGCGCACGATCATGGACTAAAGGGATTCGCTGCTGCAGTAGATATGGAATTCCTCTTCGAGAAAGGTTTCGCGGATCAAATCGAGGCGTATGAGAGAGAGCTTCATAATATGCTGGACAGTCATATGATTGTAAAGTGTGCCTACAGTGAAGCCTCCATTCTTCGTTATGATGAACCCCTGTTGTTCTACAGTCGAATGCTAAGCACACATAACACAGTGTTGACGGAAGAACATGGAGTTCGATTAAAGACTGGATCTGACAAGTGACGGTTACGGACCCCTTTCAACATTCCCAGAAATTCATACTTCGTTAAAGGCTGCTGAGTAATCCTTTTATTGAAATCAGAGAAGCAGTCGAAACGCACGGGACGTAGGGGGTTGGGTTGAGTTCCGATTTAGTAGTAGTCAATCTTAACTCCATTTTGTTCAAATCTATTCTCTACTGCGTTCAGAATATCCTCATCCATTTCAGTGGATATTCCTTGTTCCCTCAAGCGATGCCTGATTTCTTTCTCAATGAAATTATACGCAACCGATTGGGCTCTGACAACCTCTGCGGGCAATGACAGCACAGTTACTTCTTCAATGTCTGTTTCATCTTCCACATTGCACAGATTTACAATCACATCCATTGATCTACGACGTGAAGATTTCTCTATCTGTACACTGACAAATTTCAATCCAGTCCTTTCTTTGGCATACGACAATTCCTCAGACTGTTTGAGTTCACCGAGATCAGCAGACTCCAGTTCTTCTATATCCCCGATTATTGAGTTTTGAAGTCTGGGGTATTCAGAAAGAATATGAGCCAATCGAAGACCTACAAGAGCTTGAGAATCTATTTCAGAATCAAATCGTGTACCTGTGTCTATGTCTACAAGTTGACAGCACTCAGACAGCAGTGCCACATCGAATATCCCCATATCCTCCATCTCGAGCCCATTCAGATGACCTCCTTTCTTCAGTCCATCCAAATGTATTCTGAGGTATTTCTTGTATCCACGATCCTTTCGCTGTTCATCTATTGTGGCTCTCAGAATGATGTCTTCTCCGGCTTTGGTCATCAGAAAGTCTTCACAAGTTGCAGGCAACTTGTAGCTATCTGAATAGAACGAATATCTATGGATGAGTGGTTTGAACACTGAGAGGTTATAGGCCTCATACTTTCCCTCTTTGCTCCTGATTCTCACTTCATCATACTCAACATCTTTCTGCGCGTCCCACTTGAGAAACGTACCATCTGAAGTTGAGAAGTACTCTCCAACTCTCTGGGGATATCTTAGGAATCGGATAATCTCATCAGCATATGGGGTTTCTTTTCTCGCAACAGTCTTTGACCCATCGTTCAAGTTAATCTTGAATACCCTCTTCTCAAGGTCAATAGTGAGGAAACAAGAGACCTCCCTCACAACTCCACTCCATTCAGTAGCCTCCTTCAAAACTCTATCACATTCAGTCCTAGTATCCATAAGATATTCAGAGGGTCTGTATCCATGAAGAGCTACAAGGGTTTCAGGTTGAGGCTGTGACAGTCTTAGCCATCGCACTGGTTGGCTCTGATCCCTTGGCGGATTTCCATATTCAAGCAGACCTGACTGAATCCACTCCTCATCCACCTTTGTATAGAGTATATGTTGACCGTTCACACTCACTAGCACAATTGGATACTCTGTCCAGCTTTCTCTGGATAGAGCATCTTCTGCTCGATCCTTGAGTGATTGAGGGTCTATCTCGCCCCGATACCATCCATAGCGAAGTATAGCACTCGTCTGGTCCTCCAACAGAGCACCGACTATTATTTTCTTTACAGAAGGAAAGAGTAGCCAGATGCTACCTCTATCAGCTCTCTCTTGAAAGAGCAATAACCCATGCTGTTCAGGAAATCTTGATGTTTCTCGTGATGTTATTTTCTTCATCTGTCTTGCTCTCCATGTGAGATTCGAATGTATTGCTTGGAAGTCGTACTTGTGCTCAAACTCTTCCTTCTCTTGTTGTTTGAAGCCTATCTGATAGAGCTGCCATCTGGCATTTGATGACCATAAGTCTAAACAATGAGCTGACTCATGGTCCTTTAGAACCCTGTCTGCCACTGAAAGAACTGCAAGAAAGAGATTCATCCCATAGAGCTCAAGCAGTTCGGTATTGAACCTTTGAGCATTTTTGAGGAGCTTTTTATTCTCTGCAGTGAGAGAATCACCCAGACTCAATCGTGCGTATCGAAGAATGTTCCATAGATTACGGCATTCAGTTCTGCGTAATATTGCATCTCTCACCTGAATTAGGACATTGAGTAGAGCATCTTCATCACTTGAACTCTGATTGCCAATATCACAGAGACTGATGATCTCTTCATAGAGCGAAAAGAGAGAGTCGCGTAATGTTGTTCTATTTCTCAAGAACGTTGCAGCAGATGAGAGCCGCTGAATCTCCTTTCTTCTTGAGTCACTAGTGTCTATGTGTGATGATTCTGCTGAATAACGAGTAGGTGATCGGCGAGTGATTGTTGCTGGTTGTTCATCTGGTTCGTCGATTTCCTTATGAATCCAACCTCGTGTAATCCGTTCTGCTTCAACATGAATTCCTTCATGTTCTTTCCCTAGTCTGTTGGGAAGGGGCGGAGGTTGCTTCGGGTCGAGATGCAGTCTACTGGACAGACTGGGTTGTATCCTATTGATGTTGACAGGATGATAGACTGGTATTGATGTGGTAGAGATTCTTCCCTCTTCAGTATCGCTAATTTGCTTACCCCTAGGTCTACTGAGACTTGGAATCAGTCCGAGGGCCTCTCCTTTGACAATGTCTTGGCTCGTCTTATTGACTACACTGTGTCGGACCTGAAGAGATGCACTACGGAATGACCTACCAAACATATTCCTCTCCTGGTTTAGAGACCCTTGATATTCATCTATCCTGATGATGGGACTTGTTGATACTTCAGCGCTGAACTTACGATTCCAACCCCTAAGATGCGGGACATGAATCACTGTGGTCCAGGGAGCCTGTTCTATTGGGAGGTCTTGAATGATCACCCGGTAGTCATCGAATTCTGGAGCCATCCATCCATATCTCTGAGGTGAAGTGGGGAGATTCCAGATTATTTCATCAACAACCCGTCTTCGAGGTGAGTTGTAATACAATGGACTCACACAGGGTCGTTGGTATGTTTCGCATACCTTTGGATGGCTTACTTCGTTATCTACCCAAATCACTTCATGAGCTTCTTCCTTCAAGACTTGAAGAAGTGATAGCTCAAGTACTTCTAGATTACTTCTACAAGTGGCTGGCACCATTAACTCAAGGTCTGACCAACCATCTACAACAACAAAGTGGTTGCCAGGCTGTTTCTGAGAACTTGATACAATTCTGCCGCGAAGGGTATCCATCCCTGATACCGAATTCTCAAACAACCAGCTGTCAACTTCATCTCTAACACTGACAAATACAATCCGTTTGAGTAGATTGGCAAGCCTGTCAAACTGACTTGGACTAATCAACCCGTCTTTCTTGAGTTCCTCAAGTCTGAATCGAACATCTATCACTCTCTCATGAGGATAGTCACCGATTAAATCAATCCAGAAGAGAGAAGTCCGAGAAGAACCAGTTTCTTCCAGTTCGGCTAGATGATTCAAAAGATGCCAGTTCTTGGCCAACACTGCCGCACTCTTTCCAGAAGAGGTGGGAGAAGACACTGAAACATACTGAGTGAAGAACACCTTGTCCTCTACTCGTTCCACAAACGGGTCATCATGATGTATTCTCTCGGGAGGGCTGACTTGTTTTAGGACATTCTCAGGACCTCGAGCAGGTGTCATTGTGACTGCAATGCGAGATGCTGGTCCGTCAGGATTCCTACTGTCTATTGTGACCGTCTGCCATTGTCCCTTAAATCTGCCCTCCAGCAAATTGGTAGCAATTTGCTCAACAAGCTCGTCGAAAGCTGTCTTTGTACTCTCATAGTCCTGTGATACATCGAGTGGCACAATTCCTTTCCACAGACTCTTGAGTTCTAGCGGATCACCGATGAGTGAATTGTACTCTGTGAGAAGTGCGCTCTCGTAGGCATCCAATTGATCAAGATGCTCCGTGGGGGGAATGGAGTCCAACATTGAGGTCCATTCGGGCTCATTGAGTGGAGTCTTCCAAGAGTGAAGCACAGGGACATAGACGTCAGGCTTTCTAGTCCGGGGTCTCTTTCCGTAGAGGTTGAAGTTGAGTCCCATCTTTGATTTCACTTCAAGAATCATGACTGGGGTCCAGATGTGCTGACCTCTGCTCCTCTTTGCGCGTACAAAGAGGACTAGGTCAATCTTGCCTGCTCCTTGACTACCAAATACTGGAACCTCAGCCAAATACTGTATTCCAGAAGGTGTCTGAAGGAGATGGTCCCCAGCAAAGACCGCTTCTTTCAGAGACCGTGGCTGCGGATAACCTGACAACAAGACTCGGTGCCAGTCGTTTCCCTCCTGCTGTGCCTTTCTCTTCACTTCATCAATGAACTGTGACACATCTGCGTCAGTGACGATTCCCTCCTCAATTTGCCTGAGTATGGTCTCACACCTTTCTATGACAGATGCGTCTTCCGTTGAAGACAGGATCTCGTTGACCTTTCCTCTCAGAAGACCAGTCCCAGGACTTCCTGCAAAGGAGTCGACCTGCTTACTGATTCCCTCTTCGAATCCCACTTGTCTGCTGAACTTGGTCCTTATCTCCAGCACAATCTTGCGGAGCTCCTTGTCTGCATCGGGACGGAAATTCTTTCGACCGACTCTTCCACGTGTATAGACCCAGTCGAGAAAGGGAATCAGTCTGTGAATCAATAGTCTGATGTATCTCTGGGACTCATCTCGAGGAACACCATGGATGAAACACTGGCGACAGAGCTCCACGAGATGAGCACGGATCATGTCACCAAAGTCAAGGGCTGGGAGCGTTGGGTGTCTGAGCAGGACCCTGGGATACTTTGAGTTGCCTCGGTATCCTGCCCTGTGGGTGGTCTCAACGCCCTTCTCAACAGGCATCCTGTCAGCAACCTGCTTGGGAATGACTCTCTTAGTGCCATCAGGATACTTCCTCACTTGGTACAACTCAGGGTCAGGGAAGGGGTATCGGGGGACCAGTATATCGCGCAGTGCTGCCCCTGCAATGTTGAGGAGCGCATTGAGTGGACCAACCGTCCCCTTCCGCCAGTTATAGACGCGCTTGAACTCCCTGTTTCCATACGGCTCTGTACTATACCATAGCATCTGAAGATAGAGCCTTCTCAAGACGGGTTCCTTGTCCTGGACAGAATAGGAGTTGAACGAGTCTTCTATAGCGGTGGCTTTCGATCGGCTCTGGACCTCACTCCAGTTGCTGGCAATCTGACTATAGAACTCGATAGTCCGTCTGTTCTTTCTCTTCTGGGCAAGTCTGATCAATGAAGACAGTCCGGTGTATATTGCGTCAGCTAGAACGACATTCGGCCTGAACTCCTGGACCTTTCGCCCCACACTGACTCCTCATCATGCTATTCCAGATTTTATTTATAAGTAATTCTTTCTTATTTGGAATCATCGATTTTTGATTTAAGGCTATAATAGATTCTTATTCCTAAAAATAGGCTTTCATAAAATATTTGTTTAATAAGTTTAAATATGCTACTCATAACAAATGTACGAGTTCAAAACCTATTCTCTGAACGAGAATAGGAGTGAATTCAACTGCTGGCTGAAACAGGTCAGAAGTTTAAATATGCGAAGGCGAAACGCGATGGGCCGGTCGAATGGTGTCACAATCTCTGTCAAAATCCCTATTAATTGGGACTTGATGACACGTCGGTCTAGGCAAAGACTCAGACAGATTACAGGTCGTGACACCCGGGTCATCCGTTCCTTCCTAGGGGTAATCGAACAAAATGAGAGCGAACTACTGACAGGCCGCAACAAGAAACGAATAGATGAAGGAATTCTTGATAAGCTCACAATAGTTGCTCTCAGGACAAAACCAGGCTATGAACAACGACCGTCAGTTCCGCATGACCTGAAGAAGAAATTTCCTAGAATTTCCGCGAATGAGCTTAGTGAGTGTCGTCGAACTGCAGTTGGCATGTACGAGAGTTATCTTGCCTTACGTTCAAAACGTGGGAGAAGTGCCTCACGACCATGCGTCACGAATGCAACACGCAGGATTCCACGATGGGTCTTTAAGCAGAGATTCAAACTCATCGAAAAGGAAGATTCATTCTCTAAATGGTGGATAGATTTACGGGATTCATTTGAAATCGTATCAGAGCGTCCTCTCAGATACGCACGTATTCTGATTCCTTTGAAGATGTCGCCCTTTCACCTGAATCAAATCAATCGGGGAACAGTGCAAGCCCTTCAGATATTCAAAGACATGAATAGGAAATGGTGGATGACTCTGGCAATTCGTGTATCTATTCCTGAAATCTCTGAGAATACTCTTCCACCTGCGGTCTTAGGTATAGATCTCGGACTGAGGAAAGCGGCATGTACAACACTTGTCGCTCCTGAGAAAGTCAGAGAAACTCGATATTTTGTTCAGAAGGAAAAAGTACGTGTACTTGCCAAATACGATGAAAGGGTAGCTAAGCTTCAACACGTCATGGATAATCGTCGCAACAATGATTTGAGATATGACAGACTTACCAAAAAACTGCGCTCCATTCGTTCCAAACGAGAAGATGTGTCGAAAGACTATGACCATGTATTGGTACGTGAGTTGGTAGACTATATTCTTGAACTATCCAAGAAGTATACACTTTATGTTGCCATTGGTAAATTGAAGAACATTCGAGTTTCAGCGAGGAAGTACGCATGCAGAAGCAGACGATTTCGTAGTATGGTCCACTCCTGGGCATTCTCAAGAATCACCGAGAGCTTGGGCCACCAACTTGCCCAACTTGGATGGAAAACCAGTGGAAGAGATTCTAGATTTCGTGTAGTGCCAGAATCTTGGACTTCGATAATGTGTTGGAAGTGTGGAAACAAAGGGAAAAGGCCCAAGCAGAGCTTCTTCTTGTGTCCTTCATGTGGACACAAAACGAATGCGGATCGGAACGGAGCCATAAATATCGCGGGACGCCTTATCACGCTCACAAAGTCACTGCACTCTGTGAGAGGACTAGGTAAGTGGGCTAGTGCTATAGCACGAAGCACACGACCAAAATCTCGATGGAAATCTTCCAGAGGGAAGTCCTTACTCTCAACAAAGGGTGATACATCACATCCTAGAGAGTTCGCGGTTGTTCACACAGCTCAGATGAGCCTCCTTGATTTTGTCGCCAAAAGCAAGGAGTGTGATAATGATCCAGCCGTGGAAAGAACTGTGGAAAACCTCACTGCTGTGGAAATTGATGCATCCAAATCAAGGCAGGAGAAAGAAGCCAGGTCTGTAGATGGTGTTACAGCCAAATGATAGACTATGTCCTAGCTCGGCCATTGGTAACGCGAGGGTCTGATGGTGACATCTGGCTGGGAAGTGGTGGAACACAGAAGTTTCTTGCAGTTGAGATTCACTCACTTCAAGATTCAGTTCAGATCGGTTGCCGGTTCCATTTACTGTTTGATATCAATAGATGAAATCGTTAAACTAGAAATAGTGGTCGGGACGGCCGGATTGCCATCACTTGTGGAATTCACATGCGATTTTTTCGGCGCACAATTCGCGAGTAATCGTGCTGAACCGGCAACCGACGGATATCTCCGGGCAACGACCGAGGCAGTTGCGCGCTACAGTCCGTTGCTCTGCCAGATTTCTCAAGAGCAGTCGAAACAGCATCTTCTTGAGCTACGTCCCGAATCCGGCTTGGTGTCTTCAGCAAGTCGTTAAAAGGATTGCTGATTGGTTCTCAGACAGAATCAGTATCATGAACGGCCGGCCGTCCCGACCATTTATTTTGATATATCTAGCTTGTCCAAGGATTGAGTAATTTATCTGACATTCAAACCTCCAAATCATACGATTCATGAAACAATAGTCCCCTTTCTATTCAAATAAAACAATAATAATACTCTAATTTTATTTTAAACCATTATCATAACCATTTCCCTATTGATAGATTTTATAAATAGGTATTTTCAAAAAATGGACTATATTGGAGGAGATAGTACGAAAAGTGAAGCAGTTATTGAACCACCAGAAGAAGCCTCACATCCACTTGTTGATAAAAAGCAATCCTTGACGGATATTGCAAAAGACGAATTCCATGAGTTTCTGCAGTTCAAATTCCAACCATCAAAGGATCTTGCTGTTCTGGTCGTATCATACATAGCAATGGTGGTAACTCTATACACCGCATTTCAAATAGTCACAACAGCTAATGTTGCACTAAACTTCATACTATACGGTCCTGTCACATTGATGTTTCTGGGAATCTTTGTTCCTATATTATATAACAGCTATATCCAGAAACGACCTTTCTCCGATACCGGAATTACTAAGAAATATTGGATTCTCAGCCTGATCATTGGAATTTCCATGGGCATCATTACCTACCTAGGGACACTCGCAACAATTCTTCTACCTCCTTTTTCACAACTCTTTCCACTAGTGTCTATGGCACTATCAGTGGGCCTGTTTGAGGCAATATTCTTCAGAGGTTGGATTCAGCTAACACTTGAGCGATCCTTTGGGGCAATCCCTGCAATCCTCATAGCGCCCGCATTTTATTCCGTATACCATATCGGATATGGTATGACTCTAGGAGAGCTATGGTTCTTGTATACTCTAGGAATCAGCTTTGCAATCGCTTTCAGAGTCACAAAGAATATTCTAGTCCTATGGCCATTCTACACTTGGATTGGAGGGCTTTACACAAACATCAGCGAAGGTCTCATACTCCCCTTTGAAGCAAGCTATGGTTTCATCAATGTCTTAGTTTGGACAATCGTCATCATTGCAATTCTTTATCGCAAGTTTCAACCCAAGGAAACTGGGTAGAATGGCATACGAACTATTGCTTGCATTTTCTTGGGTACTCCTCGCAGGTCTACTTGGACTATTCACCAGTGCGGTTTTCTCTGGTCGAATGAAGATTCCAAGGCACAGATTTCTAGTTCCTTACATTATCCT
>JBHLQS010000092.1:0-10447 GCA_048883405.1 Candidatus Thorarchaeota archaeon | reverse complement strand
ACAGCAAGAGAACGAAGCTCCTTCTCGGCCTCCTCAATATCGATCTTACCTGAGGCCAATGCTTCAAGAATATCACGAGTGGTTGTCATGTCTACTTTCTTCCTAACATATTGGGTTTTGTGCCTTTCCCAATGTGCGTTCGAGATAGAGTCCCTCAATCATGGGTATCTTTGTGACTATTCAGCGGGCTTTTCGGATACGGATAGTGGTAGCTGCCAACGCTTGAGAGCGTCCATTGTTTCTCTCCTAAATTCTGTGACCTTTTCACGAGTCAAATGATCAAGGGCACCTGTAAGCTCTTCATCACAGCGCTCGAGCAGTTCCTCCAGATGCCTTAGTGGATGCTTTGCCCGATCTCCCCAATCCCATATGCAACACCATCGGCGAGCCAAGTCAGAGCCATATACTTCCTCAGCCTTCTGTTTCGTTTCAGATGTGACTATCGTTCCAGGATGCAACCAAGGCATATCAGTCCCGTTCGCCTCAACACCAAAGATTGCATTGGAATAGAATGTGTATATGGCAGGTTCAATCTTGTCAGCCAGCTCTTTTAGACGAATTGCTCCTAGAAGCCCTCCAGCAATGGCGTAGACAACTATAGCACGAACATCTGATGCTTGGCTCAGTGTAGCATCGATTATACTCTCAATAGTCCCACCTGTTGCGATTGTATCACCAATAAGAATCACAGGGCTAGGTGGGAGCGCCTCGAAGTTCTTGTATGATAGGTCAGTCTTCCACCCAGTTGAAGTAAGGTGGCGTCTTGCACCTATGAAACAGCGACTAATGGTTTCTCCAAACACGCAGGCAAAGGCTTCAGCCATGCTGTAGTAGAGAGCCCCTGCCAAAGGTACAACCTCTGTGAATGAACTCAATGATACTTCTTGCAACTCTGGTACAAGATCAAATGCTGCGCGAATGAAGTCGGCACTGCTTTCCCTTGCCAAATTGGCTAGCCGGGCGCCCACCATCCATGGTTCAAGCAGAATCCGCATTGCACTCGGAGACTCAATGATGTAGGTAGAAGGGAGAAGGTATTCACTATCAATACGCAGTACTCTAGACGTGGCTGCTTTGGAGAGAATTTCTTCGATTTTGGCACTTTTTCTTACAGTTTCTTGATCTGCAGTCAACTATCTCCCTCAGCGTGCCTGATATTGCACAAAGGCGCTAGTAAATCCTCGCCATAGACCTGTCACTTCGCCCGACGAATCTCATCGACGGCCTCAGGATTCACCAGTGACGCAGTGTCACCCGGGTCATCTCCCAAGTATGCAGCACGTATCATGCGTCGCATCACCTTTGCATTGCGAGTCTTTGGCAGGTCACTGACGAATAGGACGTCCTTAGGGGTTAGTGGCTTGCCCATAGCCTCAGCAACCATCTGCTTCAACTCCTCGCGTAACGTATCAGAAGCATCGATATCCGGCATCAAAACGCAGAAGACGACTAGCTCGTTCAGTTTGATTTTGTGGGGAACTCCGATTGCTGCAGCCTCTGTAACTGCAGAATGGCTGACAACGATTGATTCAGCCTCAGCTGGTCCTAGGCGTTTTCCTGCTATCTTGATTATGTCGTCTGACCTCCCCAGAATGTACCACAAGCCATCTGCATCAATGGCGGCAAAGTCGCCATGCACCCATACATCAGGCCAACGTGACCAATATGTGTCCTCATATCGCTGGGGGTCCTTCCAGAAACCACGTGTCATGCCTATCCAAGGCGTCTTAATGACAAGCTCCCCCACTTGATTCCTAACTGGCTGACCGTTCTCATCAAATACATCAGCAGCAATCCCTGGACAGGGTCCTGAGAATGCACATGCCTTGAGGGGAAGCAACGGATTCCCCATGACTATTCCTCCAGATACTTCTGTTCCTCCAGAATAGTTTATGATTGGCACACGAGACCCCCCGACCTTTTCAAATAGCCACATCCAAGGATCAGGGTTCCAGGGCTCTCCAGTAGAACCAAAGATACGGAGAGATGAGAGATCGTGGCCCTCAACGGAGCCCTCTCCATGGGTCATAAGAAGTCTGATGAGTGTGGGTGAAACACCAAGTACAGAAATCTTGTGCCTTGCGACCATTTCCCAAAGACGGCCTGGACCTGGGTAGTCAGGTGCGCCATCAAATAGGAAGAATGTCGCTCCAAGAATCAACGACCCGAAGACGAGCCAAGGCCCCATCATCCAACCCATATCTGTCATCCAATAGATAATTTCGTCAGGATGTAGGTCAGTACCGAACGCCATGTCTTGAGCGGCCTTCACTGGAAATCCACAGTGAGTATGAACAGCCCCCTTTGCAAGACCGGTTGTTCCGGACGTGTAGATGATCATCAGAGGATCTTCGGCGTCTGTGAGTTCAGTTAGGCAAGACTCCGATTGTATTGATATTATGTCAGTCCACCAGTGATCACGTCCACTCGTCATGTCAATGGGATTGTTTGTTCTGTTTAGTACAATCATGTGCTTCAGAGTAGGAATTCGCTCCGCAGCCTTGTCTGCGACTGGTTTCATAGGAATGATTCTTCCTCTTCGAAACGCACCATCGACTGTGAACAGCGCTCTTGCATCAGCATCTGCCAATCTATCCACAATTGCACTCTCGCCAAACCCCGAGAACAGAGGAAGGATTATTCCACCAATCTTGACAATTGCCAATAATGCGACCGCAATCTCAGGGACCATTGGCATGAAGATGCCAATTGAATCACCCTTTCCTAGCCCAAGAGACCTCAGTGCGTTTGCCGCCTTATTGACTTCAAGATGAAGATCTCTATAGCTCATTGAGCGGGTTATGCCATCTTCACCCTCCCACAACAAAGCATCTTGGGATTCAGTAGGCGTTCCAATGTACTTGTCAAGACAGTTGTAAGCGATGTTCATCTTGCCACCAATGCACCATTTAGGCCATGCAATCCCTCTGGACAAGTCTACAACATTCTCATAGGACTCATCAAACTGAATATCCAAATACTTCAGGACCGCATCTGTGAACCATGCGACATCCTCCGTGGAGCGGCTCATCAATTCGTCAAAACTGGAAAGGCCATAGAGTTGCATGAACTTAGTCATTCGAGCGTTTTCTTTATAGTCAGATGTGGGGCGCCAGACAATATTGCCTCCGAATTCAAAGCTCTTGTCCATAAGAAATCAACATCCTCTGAAGACCTATCATGAGGTGTATCCGCCTAATATACAGTAGGATGCCCCTGTATATCCGTGTTGGCTATCTGTCGAAGTGGGCAAGAATAGCCTGATAGAGCTCGAGAGCCTCTTGCTCCGATTTGACTCCCTTGATGATTGCGTTCGCCTGTGGCATGAGAGTCACCTCTACATCAGACCCTGTGCGGACCTTAAGCCATCTCTTTGCCTGCCTGACTTCATATGAGGCCCCAAGTCTTTCGGCCATTAAATCCAAATCTAACTCAATTGGCGATCCAGGGGTCAAATTGAAAGTGCCTGAACACAAGGTGGTCACCCTTGGTATTTCAGACGGGGCGTAAGATTGTTGAGTTGGACCCAAGGAACAGACTGGGCAGTCATCATCTCGACCAATTTCAAAGAAGTCAAAGCTCAGTGATGCAATATCGATGAACATGAGGCGATTTGCCAGATGAGGCTCTCGTCCTGATGCAAGAAGAACTGCCTCTCTCACTTGGATAGATGCTACTATGGAAAGAAGCTCCGGTGTCACTCCCACATTTGCGCAGGTGTAGTTGGGATTGTCCTGAGCGCCCCCCGAAAGGCAATGGAGACAGCCGGTCTTGCCAGGAATGAAGGTACTCAGATTACTGTGGAACTCGATTGCCCCGGCGAACACGTAGGGAATCTTCAGGGACACGCTGGCTCGATTGACAGCAAATCTAGTTTCGAATGAGTCAAGGCCATCAACTATGATATCAGACCCATTGAGGAGGGTTCTTGCATTGTCCTCAGCCAGAGAGGCGCTAATGGGGTCGAACTCGACATCTGGGTTAAGTAATGCAAGATTTGCAGCAGCAGCTTCAGCTTTGGGCATGCCAATGTCCACTGTGTTGTATACTGTCTGCCTTTGAATGTTTGATAGCTCGACGATATCTCGATCGATAATTCGTATTTTGCCAAATCCAATGGCTGTCAATAGGCGGAGAGCCGGGCTTCCAAGACCACCAGCACCTACCACAGAAACAGTCGAAGCAGCTATCGATTCCATATCACTCTCTGAGAAATCGTGGAGGGCAAGCATCCGTGAATACCGTTCTTTTTGCTTTGGAGTGAGTTTCATGGCTTTCAATAGAGTAGCGCACGCCCAACTTAATCTATCGATAGGAGGACGGATGTGTTCGAAATCATGTTTTCTGGGCGAATAGTACCTTAAGCCACGTCATCTTTGAACTAGAGCACAGATGCTATGATTTCGCAGTCATTGCAATAGACTCCTGTGGGAACAGAGCCTCTCTAAGTCAGTGGTTCAATCTGACATGAACATCCAGATGTTTATGTAGATGATTCACAGCAGAAACAGTATGAACCTTCTCGAGAGAATGGCACAATATCTCCTTTGGGCTGACAAAACAATCTGGGAGAGTGTACAAAGGCTGAGTGATGACGAGTTTGGGAAGTCTCTTGGAAAAGGCGGGGGTAGTATCAAGAAGCGTTACATTCACCTTGCACAGGACACTTGGGAATGGTACCATGACTGGGTTGATAAGAACCCAGAGGAGGAGCCGGATTTCGGCAGTATGACTAGAGATGCACTGTTCAGTTTTCTAGCCGACTATGTCAATAGATTCTTTGATATGATAAATGAAGGGACAGTGGACAGATTCACTTTCGAAAGCAAGGGAAAAGACGTCACAATCGAATTTGACGAGATCATATTCCACCTCATCAACCATGCATCTTATCATCGAGGTCAGATTGCGATGGGCCTACGACTGCTTGGTAAAGAGGTGCAGATGACAGACTACGTTCCATATAGAATTGCAACTTCCTAAATGGAGCGCAGATAGTCAAGATTATGACTCTCTACTCGCGTTTCTCTTGAAACCGAAAGCGCCGGTTGGCTTGACTTTCAGAGGCTCATTCCTGCCCTCACTTTCTCAATTGTTAGTATGCAGACTATAAGTGCCATGGAAATGATAGCTGATGTCATAATGACTGGGCCTATTATTGATCTTGAAGAGGTAACAACTATGTTGCCTTGAACGTGCACTGATGAAATGCCTTCGGGATTACTGTAGACAATGAAGTAGTAGCCCTCAGCTGGAATCGTGACATTCCAGATGTGAGACGTTACACTGATCTTCAAAGCGATACAACTGGGGTACCTGCCATAGTTCCAAAGGTGAATGTCATTCTCACTCATGACATAGAAATCAACAACACCACCTGTTTCTTCTACACTGAAACTGCCTGAAAGGAAGTCACCTTCTGCACACCAAACTTGTATAGACTTGTATTGAGAACCAGGAACCAGAACATGGTGTGAACTAGATAAGGCAAAACTACCAGTTGTATAAAACGCATAAGACACGAGCGTAGAAACAGCTATGATTCCAAGAACTGTTACCCGTTCTCCTGATCGTCTGTTCACTCACGATGGCTCCTAATCATCTCAGCCTTAGATTGCAGAGCCTCGAATAAAATTTTCGCGACCTTTGACAAACAGTCCATCATTTAGAGAGAATCACGATACTCTCCCTGAGTTTGAAGGACCGTCTTTGTCCAGAGCGTCGTGACCTCGCAATTTCTACCGATTCTACTTCAAACCCTATATCTCGCCCAATTCTTGCAAGAATGAGGTCTGCGGGGATATATACTCCTGCAATGAGTGAATCGCCAATTACTACTGCAAACCGTGCTCCCTTCTTGAGACCCCTGTATACATTCCTGAAGACATGGTATACATCGTCAAAGTACTTCCGGACAACGTTGTGCATGTCTTTTCGTCTATAGCCTTCCTTTGAATTGATTCGATAGGCAATTCTCCCAGCAATCTCCTCAACCCATTCATCTTCATAGACATGAGATCTTTCCGAAAACCCTCTGATGATGAATCGCGAAACGTTGTCGCACGCCACCATCTCATCCTTCAACCGGCTTAGATCCTCGTAGCTATCCACCATGTCAAGCCAAGCCATCTCTATCTTGTAGTTAATGACATAATCCAGTCCATTGACATATGGAGGACTTGTAATAGCGATGTCGATGGAGCCAGGCTCATATTGGATTAGTCTTGAGTCTCCTGTTACTACCTCTACTTGGCCTTGAGGCTGATTCTGAACATACGCAAGATCATCAATCATGTCGTGCACTTTTTCTCTGAACAAGTTGAAAGGCGCATCATCAGAAACAGTCTTGGTCAGATCGTAGCCCAGGCAGGGGGACCGTTTCAGGTTGCTGGAGTCAACCAAGATGCTGGAAAACGCCAATCTGAAAAGATCGCGAATCTTTGGTTGCGTGACATCTGATATTGACTGCTTGAGAATGAGTAGGTTCCTCAGAACTCCCTCATTGAAGTGTGACTTCCACCTCTTGAGGAAGGTCGGTGAACTCAGTCTTGGCTCCTGAGTCCAGTCAAGCCCATGGAGTTCGCTTCTGACCTTATTCATATCTAAGTCCCAGTTCGTCTTTACTCGGGTCATGAAGGACATCAATGGTGCAAGGTCGACACCAATCGCGTCTATCCCTTTCATCTTGGCGCTCACTAGAACTGTTCCACTGCCTGCGAATGGATCGAGCACCCTATGCCCAGGTTCTATACCATAGCGCTGTAACATATGGTCGACAAAGTCAGCTGAGAACCCCTGCACATATGGGGCCCACCTCTGAATCTTCTTCTCCATGAAGTGGTTTGCAGAGAATGTTATGGTGGCACCATCATACTTCGATAATTGAATGCCATATTGGCCAGCGAATTGTCCCTCATACTCTGTCGGGCTAATGAACTCGGGATCATTCTCTATCTTTTCATACTCTTTGAGAACCCATAGTCCCCTTCCCATCCTGACAACTATACCGCGATCCCGAAGAGCCTGAACACATCCACCTACTGTTTCGAGGTCTTCATCTATCGCTAGTGCAATCTGTTTGAGCGTCACCCCTATGGTGAGAGAACTTCTCACAGTTTCGACTACTCGGTCTTCCAACCCAGACAGGAAATGCACCACCACTCTAGAGCAATATTCTTCGGGGTCTTCTGATATACATCTGGACTTGTTAAAGCATGTGGATATTTGGACGCTCCTGAATCTTTGTATCAAAGAGTTCGAGATTCGTGCGATGTGACTTTTCAGTGTAAGTAGATCTAATCTGAAAGCGAGCTTGATCGTAACCGTGGTAAGTGGTTTCCATTGAGTTGCGCAATTCGATTGGAGGGTGCCTAACAATTGGCTAATCGAGATTACTGAGGCGGAATTCGCCAGTATAGGCCTGAAGAGATGTTAGATTGATTGTGGTTTCCAGGATGCCCAAATGATTGCCTTCCTCGTCACGGAGTGCGTAGTATCTAATCAGAAGTTTGCGAGGAATTTCTCCATCCGGGAGGTCTATCCAGAAGTCAATATAATCTTCTTCTCCGCTTTTGAGGCGTTCAATGACTAACTCAACTTTGTCGATACTCGCAGCTGGATGGCACATTCTCACATTTCTTCCAATGATTGCAGGACCACGCTTGAAGACACGAGTCCCATGGCGGTTCCAGAACAATACATTGTCCTCAGCATCGATAATAGTAAACTCCACAGGAAGTGTGTCCAACACTGTAGAAAGAAAATCCATTGACATTGCGTTCAACGAATTTAGGAGCGGCTCGATCTTCATACATCACACCCAATTTCATCCCAGTTCGGCATCCTATTAGTCTGTCTGATTGAAGGGAATCAGCAGATGATTGCATCAAGAGGTGTTAAATGGTCGTTGTGGCAGATGGATTGATGTATGCCGGTGTGATGATATGAGTAGTGAAACGGACCAACGTGAGAAAAACCCCTTCAACATATGCGTCTGGAAGACAAAGGATGAATGTGGCGACTGTTCCCTCCACGATGAGTTACACTGTGAGATGCACCGAAGTGACACATTGATGTTTGGAGGCAGTGCAATGCTGTTCTTCATCCCCTCAATCGGGGGCATGCTTCTTGGAGGCATGTGGCCTTGGGTCATTGGTTATTTCATCTACTGGTTGATCTTCTTCGAGTTCTGGGAGAACAGGATTCTTTGTAGTCATTGCCCATTCTACGCCGAGGATGGTGGGCAAGGCCACACGCTACATTGCTATGCAAACTATGGACTGTATAAGACCTGGCCATACAATCCAAGTCCAATGAGCCGGTCCCATCAAATTCAATTCCTAGTCGCCCTCACCATCTTTGCTGGCTATCCAATTCCATTCCTTATCTTGAGCAACCAGCTGCTCTTTCTTGGTTTGACAATTGCCGGGATTGGAATATGGTTGAGTGTGTTGAAGTCCAATATCTGTCCTAGATGTGTGAACTTCTCATGTCCACTGAATGGTGTACCAAAGGAAACCGTGGATGCATTCCTCAAGCGAAATCCGGTGATGATGAAGGCATGGATAAATAGCGGCTATGAGCTGAGTGCTTAGACATGGGCACAAGTGTGGTTCTGCTAGGCACTGGCACACCCATTATCGATCCCTCACGTTCTGGACCGTCAGTTGCAGTCATAATAGACGATACTCCATATCTCGTCGATTTTGGCCCGGGCGTGGTTAGAAGAGCCATTGAGGCTGGATTGAAGTCATCTCAACTGACTCGCGGATTTCTCACTCACCTTCATTCGGACCATACTGCTGGATATCCTGATTTAATTCTAACTCCTGCAGTCGATGGTCGGAATTCCAGACTAGTAGTGTACGGACCGAAAGGGCTTCAATCAATGACTAATCATATCTTGGCGGCATATGAGGAAGACATTCGGGAGAGGCTAGAAGGGCTAGAACCAGCTAATCCTGAGAGCTATGTTGTTGAATGTCATGAAATCGGTAATGAAAAGACCGGGATTATGTATCAAGATGATAGAGTTTCAGTTGAGGCATTCCCGGTTGTCCATGGCTCCTGGCCGGCATACGGGTACAAGTTCACTTCCGATGACCGTACCATTGTGATCTCCGGAGACACAGCCCCAACTCCTGTATTGGTTGAGAAGGCCAGGGATTGTGACGTTCTGATACACGAGGTCTATTCTGCAATCGCATTGAAGGACAGAGCGGCGGATTGGATTAGATATCATACCTCTGTTCACACATCAACGCATGAACTTGCCGAGATTGCAGCCCAGTCTAAGCCAACCCTGCTAGTCCTATATCATCAGCTTTTCTGGTCGCGTTCTGAAACCGAACTCCTTCAGGAGATTAAGAGCAGATACGATGGAAGGGTGGTATCCGGCAATGATCTAGACATATTCTGAGGCCTAGAATAGTGTGACTTCTACCATTTCACCTTCTTCAATGACATCAAGATTGATTGGCAATATGATATAGCCATCGGCATTTGCCATGCTTGTGATGGCACCAGAATGCTTGTACACTGGATGGGCCACACCGTCTTGAATTCTTACTGTTAGAAATTGCTGACGACCAGATGATGAAACGATACGTTTGCCAATCTTTGCTGTCACAGTCGTAGGCGGCACTGGCGGAAGCCTTGCCATTTGCCTAATAGCAGGAATAAGAAACACATAGGCATTACTAAGGCAGGATGTGGGGTATCCTGGCATTCCGAACACAGGGGTATTATCAGCTAATCCAAACAAGGTAGGTTTGCCGGGTTTAATCTGAACTCCGTGGAAGAAGACTTCACCAATCTCTGCGAGAATCCCTGCTAGTAAGTCCTTCTCGCCAACTGAGCTTCCCCCAGAGAGCACCACCATATTATGTTTACATGCTTCGGATATAGCGTTCTTGAGTAATGCATAATCATCCCCTACAATATCATACCGTTCGACTTTAGCACCATTCTCACGAAGGACTGCTTCAAGCGTGAAGGAATTGACATCGTAAATCTCCCCTGGAGAGAGTGGGTTTCCGGGTGCTACTATCTCCTCTCCTGTTGGGATGACAGCAACACTTGGTCTGGCGTAGACCTCAACATCAGTTCTTCCCAGCGCTGCCAGGGTACCAATCTTGGCTGGTGATAACCAGCTTCCAGCAGTCAGAACAACGTTGCCTTCTACAATATCCTCCCCCTTCTTCGAAATATTGGCGCCGGGATAGACCGGTCGTGTCACCAGAATCTGGTTCTCGTGTTTCTCAGTATACTCCACCATGACCACAGCATCTGCACCCTGCGGCAAAGGCGATCCCGTGGCTATCTGGATGCAACACCCCGGTGTGACTCCATTCTCAGAAACGTCACCGGCGTGGATGACACCTTTGAGCTCCAATTTGATTCCACCCTCATCAGCTCCAAAGGTGTCCTCTGCGATGACTGCATATCC
>JBHLQS010000091.1:0-10469 GCA_048883405.1 Candidatus Thorarchaeota archaeon | reverse complement strand
TTCAGATTGAGATAGTCCTTGCATTCTAGGAATTTGTGAGTCTTTTCATAGATATCAGGATGCTCATTCTTTAGGTATAGTATGTGCGCGATGGGATCCTTTCCTGCGCCAGCGGGTATACCTGCAGTCTTTCGTAACCAACGCAGCAGATTCGTAATGGAATAGCCCTGGATGTTGATTATCCCCCTGAGCGTTTCTTTGATGTAAGGCTCCCCTCTTGTGTCCATCCAGATTATGGCATTGCAAAGGTGGTTTCCACTTTCATCGACAGCAACCGTGCCGGACCATTGACTTGACACACAAATCCCAGCGATTTGCTCAGGTCCCACTTTGCCTCCTTCAACGAGCCGCCTAGAGCACTCTACCAAGGCTTTCCACCAATCATCTGGATTTTGTTCTGCTCCCCCTCCAGGCAACAAATGCAATGGCGTTTCTACAAACTCAAAGGCAAGGACTTCACCACATTTGTCAGTCAGGGCTACTTTCATCGCTGAGGTCCCATGGTCTACTGCTAATAGGTATGTCCTATCTCCACTCTCAAGTGTCATTTCGAATCCCAGATTGTTTTGTCAAACGGTCATATATGGAGTTCGAGATGACTAGATGTCAATCATCTCAACCTTTCCTTCATAATCGATGGACTCGATTATCAGGGGAGAGCCTTTCCCTGTGACCTCCTCCAGACCAAGAACATCCTTCATCATGAGGAGGAGGTCCATCGGGACAACACAGCCTTCAGGAGGCAGCACCCCATTTCCTGTTACTTTGCCTCTTTGCATGAGAATTGCACCAAGTGCTGCTGGAATGCCAGTTGAGTCGCCCATGGCTCGTCCCACTGATGCCATTGTGAAATCATATTCATGGGGTTTGCCATCAAGTGTTCCACGAACCCTAATCTTCAAGGCCCCTCTCTGTTCTCCAAAGTTTGTTTCCCTAAGAATGCGTTTCCGTTCTTTGAGAATAAAGGAGATGGCGAAATTGAAGGGTATAACCTGCTGGCCTCTGACATCAATTGGCTCCTCACTGACCATCCCAAGTCGTACAACATCTCGTATCAAATTGTAATACTCTGGTGGTATGACGCAACCAAGATTCGTGACTCTGTTGCACTTGATGTATTTAGGCAAGGTAATTGTTTCTGGATGAGGATAGCAGTAACTGCGATATTTCCCTATTAATGGATAGTCAATTTCCTCCTCCAATGCAATACCACTCTCCTCGAAGTACTTGACAGTGGTGAATTTGCCGTCCAGATACATTGGGATGTCTGCGAGCATACTGTGAATCCTATGTGCAATGACTGCAGGCCCTTCTCGCACGTCACCGCCATGTACGTGAAGGATATCAATTGAGTCCACCTCATCAAGCAATACGTCAGCACAGAACTTCGCAAGGAGGTTCGCTATGCCTGGTGACCCGCCCATTCCCGTCAGAGCTATAATTCCAGCCTTCTTAGCCACCTCATCCATCTCTAGCAGAAGCTGAGTTGCGTCGAAGTCATCACAGACATCAACATAATTGATACCCTCCTCGATAACTGCCTTGAGAACTATTGGCCCAAGCTTATAGAAAGGACCACACACATTGAGAACGATGTCCGCACCTCTGATTACTTCCTTAATGTTGTCGGGATTCGTAGCATCAACCAGAATGGCTGAGCATCTGTCTTCATCCACCTCTGCAGCGCACGTCTGTGCTCCTTCGTAGTCAAGGTCAGCTACTACTATCTCTGAGAAGTCATCATACGCGGCTAGTGTCTTCACAGCTATGCTTCCGACAGTTCCACATCCGCCAATTACTACAATGCGAGCCATACTGCCTTTCGAGTCCTACAGGTATTTAGGTCTGGCGCCCGGTTGAGAAAAGGAATAAGCTGGGAAGGATTCTCAGCGGGACTCATTGCCAATGAACAGGAGTTGTACGATCAGCCTAGAAAGCAGTCAGGCAACACTCTTCCTCGAGAGTCAAACTCAACTCCCTCCATTGAGAGAATCCTTCGTTTCATCTCGAGTCCGCCTTGGTATCCGCCTAAGGTCCGATTAGAACGAACGGCGCGGTGACAAGGAATCACGATAGGAAAAGGATTCCTTGCCAATGCACTGCCGACTGCACGCACTGCACGAGAATTCAGACGATTGGCGATTCGCCCATATGACGAGGTCTTGCCACGTGGAATTGTATATTCTTCCTTCAAAACCGATAGCTGAAAGGGCGTACATATAGATGTATCAACAAGACTCAACGGGATAGGACTTGGCTCACCGAGAAAGAAGTCCTGAAGTCGCGTTCTGAGCTCTGATACGTCATCGCCAGGGGATTTCAGGGCCTGAGGAAACATGTCATTGATGATGCCATGTGTTTCTGTTTTGCTCCGAGGTAGCAGGATTTGTACTGCTTTAGTGAATTCTCCTTCCGTCTGGTATAAAATTCCCATATGCCCAAAGGAGGTATCAAAGACTGTATATTCCAATTCTTTCACCATCATCTCAATAATGCCAGTTCGCACCGATTTAGGTGCTTGGCTCTCTTGCACCGAGCTAAGATATTCGGCGACATCACAAATCTCAATAGAGAAATAGTTGCGCGTTCAAAACGGGTAATACAGATTGACAGACAAGTCCGCGGTTCACGATTTCGCTTGCATGGTGTGCGGCGAAACCCTTGTCTATAGTGACAAGGGGTCCGACCATGTTTGTAACTATTGTGGACTTGATTTCACCTCTACGATCTATTGTCCACAGGGACACTTCATCTGCGATGAGTGCCACTCAGCGGATGCACTTGCATTGCTACGGAGAATGGCAGAGGGAGAAAGAAGCACAAGCCCACGAGCTATCCTAGAAGATGCCTTCAAACATTCATCATTTACATTCCATGGACCGGAGCATCACAGTCTGGTGCCTGCGGCGTTACTCATTGCTATGAAGAATCGTGGGATTGCTCGGCCAAATGGAGAGAATGTAACCCTCGAGATGATATTTGAAGGCATAAGGAGAGGCTCAAAGATTCCTGGTGGCTTCTGTGGCACTGCAGGGGATTGTGGAGCTTGTGTTGGTGCGGGGATTGCTATTGCCTTATTCGTGGGTTCTACTCCAACGAAGGGCCCGGAGCGCCTCTCAGCTCATAGAGCCACAATAGCAGCACTTGAAAAAGTGAGTGATGGTCTGATACGGTGCTGCAAGAGGTCTTCATTATATGGAATAGGTGCAGCCATCGAGATATTGAGAGAGAATTATGGAGTGGATTTGGGTCCTGAACCAGAAGTAGGGTCCTGTGAGAACTGGAAGAGAAATCGAGATTGTGCAAGAGAAGCGTGTGTCTTTTTCCCAGAGGCGTGACTATTCTATTATTAGGCGATCTCCTATTCTGAGTGAGAGAATGTCTGTGGCTCGACCGTTTTGCGTCGAGACTTCCAGGGTATGTGAGCTGCCCGTAACGATAAAGATTCCGTCCTCGGGTCCTTCCGCATAGGTACGACAATGAACTGAATCCAGTTCGCTATCATTCGTCCTAATCTTCACGGGCCCCATGTCTGTTGGAGGAATATTGGTAACAATATTCCCGAATCTGTCTATGCGAACTACCTCTCCCTCTCGGCCCTCTTGATGGAATGAAATCTCAATATCCAGTGCAGTCTTGTATGGACCAAGATGTCTTCCAACAACGCGCCTTTCAAGATTGGCTGCAGTCACAGCGAAAACGTCCCTGCCATGAAATGTGTTGGAGGCGTTTTCATCAATGCTAAGACTGAATATCTGCTTGATTCCATCTTGCATAATAGCAGAATACATCAACCCATTGTCGGGTCCTATGAACATGTAGTTGGTCGTGTCAACTAACACAGCATCACGGTCCGTGCCTACTCCGGGATCCACGACACAAACGAATATTGCATCCCTGGGAAAGTGCTGATAGTTTTGTAACAAGACCCAAGCCCCTTCTCGAACAGACTGAGGGTGAATTGAATGTGTCAGATCGACAATCTGCGCGCCTGGAGCGATAGACAGTATAACGCCTTTCATAGCTCCGACGTATTCTGACTCGCCGAAGTCAGTCAAGAGCACAATCATGATAGTTCACTCATTGTACAAGTACAGTGTTTCAACCTTCGGTCACTTCTTTAGTCTTCACTGCCTAATAGAAATTGTTTCCTATCAGGGGTGGCCCATTTTGGAAATATTTGGCATATTCTTTCCTCATAGGAGCCAAGTCTAACTCTCCTCTCGCCCTCCGCCGACCGAACTGGGCCACCCCAAACCAATCACATCGTATTCCGAATTCCGCCCATCGCATTCTACATTGGAGGATTGATAGCTGGGATTCTCCCTCTAATCGTCATCGCTTATTGTGTGACTAGAAGGATGAATTGATGAGGGGGCACTATACCACTTTCACAAGCCGAATCTCGTTATAGTCTGTGATGACTCGAATGTACCCCCTTAGCATCTCATCCACTTCACTACTGCCAGTGTCTACCCTCAATGCCCCACCTTCGATGCCATTCAGTTTTGAAGGTGTGGAAATAACCAGAATCCGATCTCTGCCAACCAACTCTATTATCTTTGGACTGATTTGTTGATTCCCTCTGCCAAATAGCATTCCTTGATGGCCTATTGGTGAAACAACAATCCAAGCCTTTTGAAAGTCTGTTACTAGTTCAAGAATGTCGTCTTCATTTACATCATTGCGCATACCATTTCTTGAGTAAACATCAACTCCAAGTGTAGTCTTCTTGACTTCCAGCATATCAGTGATAGCCCGAACAGTAGTTCCGGGGCCAAGAATGTACCAGTAGTCGGGGTCCATCTCATCTATAACATATCGAGCAATTGCTTCCTGTGCCTCTTGTTCATTTGTTGTTTCAGGACTTGCCTGTTTCGCTCCCTGAAAGCGAGCAGGCACTGCAGGACCTTTGAGGTATCCATAGAGTTTGATGATGAATCGATCCTCACGGATGGCTTCCTCATCGGCATCCATGATCTCAAACTCTGCAGACGATGTACTTCCCTGAGCAACGAGACGAATCACCTCTGCGGCGTCCCGAGGATTGACGACAAAGATGCCGCTATACATCTTCACTCCTGACGGAACTCCAAGCACATGAAGATCGTCTAGACTTTGCTCATTGACTGCATCAAGAATATCACGTGCAGTTCCATCCCCACCTACAAAGACAAGGAATCTTACACCCTCAGCATAGAGCGCAGTCACGCACTTCCGCGTATCTTCGGGCCCTGTTTCTGGAGCTATTGCTGCATCGACTACTTCAAAGGGCAGACCGCTAGCGCTAGCTACTTGTTCTCCCATCACACCAGGACAAGTCAGAAGACTGAAATCGACACGTCCAACATTCCGCATTTGTGATAAGGCATCTAAGAAATCAGCTGCTCTTCCTGCTGCAACAGGCTTAGCTCCCCTCTTGATGGCTTCCTCCACAACTCCATCCGTGCCCTTGAGACCTACACGTCCACCCATGCCAGCTATTGGATTGACGAGTAGACCAATCTTCATGGAATGCTCACATCCTCACGAGCCAGTTGTGATATATGGCACAACTTTAGGGTTTCTGATTCTGATGAATTAGCCAAGATTGTCCTATTCTACACTGCACTGTATTTCTGTGCTATAGTTTAAATGCGTACCATACATAATCCGCGCTGGGAATTCGTGGCGGAAACCTAAGATTGGGGGGAGTCCCTCTTATTCCAGTTGAAGGGATTCCCTCTATTTGCAATACTTGCCTATCCACCTAGTAGTTCAAACCATTGACTTGAGCTGCTGACTGTATCCAGTAGGAAACCCTGACAAGAACCTCCTCCAGGAAACGGGTTCGGTTGTCTGGAGTGGCATCTTTGGGCCATTTGGTCTTGCGATAGTCGTTGAATTCATTGAAGGTCTTGCCGTATTTTGTTGTAAGTGGCAAAGCCACACGGTCGTTGCATACTGTATTGAGTGAACGAATCAGCGTTTTGAAGTCGAGATCCATCCGCATTAGCCATTTCATAATCGTCTTGAAGAATGCACGCACATTAATCGCATCCCAAGGAAGCTCCTTTAGAGCATCCCGGTCAGTTCCATTCACACGCTCAGTGTTGACTTTGCAGTCCTTCTTGAAATTGCACCTTGCTCTGACATAGATCCTGCGATTCGAAATCCATACAACAATCTCATGTTCTCCTTTCTTCATCATGTTCTCCTTATGATCTCCAGCTGGAAAGACGACCTCGAGGGTCTTATCTTTGAAACGAGCACCAGTTCTTAGATAGAGATTCAATGCCCATGCGATTGCAGGAATTGTGTTTACTGCATAGTATTCGTCAGGATCAGTCATTTCGCTTAGATGGTGGATAACCTACACCCTCATATCAGTTGGGTTGTAGACAAGGGGCAAGAATAGAAGAGAGATGACCCTCATTGCGATAGCTTCTCGACTAATGTAGTGGTAACTTGGGCCATTTTAGTCTGCATTCTTGCTGCTCTCCTTCAATAAAGAAACCCACTCAGATTCAGTGATGTCCATTCTGAACGTTCCTCTGGAGCCCTTTATCTCCAGCATCACGCCCTCAACAAACCTGAGAGCGCTCAGCTTGCCAAGGCTTCCTTCTATCAGCACAGAATTATCGACTTGGCGTGGCACCTCAATTCCCAGCCTGTCTTTCGAGTCAAGCTCGATTGAGAAAGTATGTTCTTCAGTTCGTAGAGTCATTGCTTTTCTCCAAGCATATACTTGACTCAAACAAAGAAGTAGGCTCCTAAGCTCCAATGATGGCTTTTCATCATTGAGCTTGAGTTATTAGGCCGTAGGACAAAGAGCTAGGATATGGAACGCTTGAGTGCTCTGTTGTTTGAGCTTGCTAACGTTGACAGACTCGCGATTCTCACCGAACTCAACAAAAGCGCGACTAAGCTGACGAATCTGGCAAAAGGACTTAATCTCACGGTACAGGAAACATCACGCCATCTCCAACGGCTCATCGATGCGCTCTTGGTTCAGAAGCTGGCTGACGGTGCGTTTCACATCACACACCACGGCACTCTGATTCTCATGCTATTACCCGGACTTGACTTCCTAACAGAGCATCGGGATTACTTTGTGCAACATCAGACAAGCCACGTCCCTGCAAGTTTCATATCAAGGGTTGGAGAACTCAGTGGGAGTACACTCTTGGACAACCCTGTTCTAGCATTTCAGAAGGTCAATGCCATCATTGAGGAGGCAAAAGAGGAGCTATTGATGACAGCGGACCAGGTTCCCAGCGGAAGCGTCCCTCTCATTGAGGCGGCGGTGAAACGTGGTGTCAGCCTGTTGTCCATAATGCCTGTGAATATGCAGCCTCCAGACATCCCAGACGCCTACATGCCCAGCTATGAGCCAGAAGAGCTTGATAGAATTAGGGTGGGCCGTATTGATGAAGTCGCCACTGTAAGCGTCATATCTGAGAAGGCTGCAGTGGTTGGATTTCCGACTTTGGATGGCAAGATGGACTATGCTGCATTCTACACAGAAACAGAGGCAGGCCTGAAGTGGTGTCGCGACCTATTCATGCATTACTGGAGTCTAGTGAACCCGAAACATCCGCTTGAGGATTGAGAATGAGATTCTAGCGGTTTACATTCTGACGCATTCTGACAAGAACAGTGCCCAGCTGTTCAAAGATGTCAACGACTCCCTCGCCAGTCTTGGCAGAGCTCTCCACATAGGGCATGTTATGAGCATCAGCAAACTCCCTGCCCTCCGAAGGTTCTACAACTCTATCTGGTAGGTCCGTCTTATTGGCCACAAGCACCAATGGAATCTCCTTCTGGATTGCCTTATGGAGCTCATCTAGCCACTCTTGCAGCAACATGAAGGTCCGGCGTCTGGATACATCGTAGACCAGAAGCCCTCCGTTCGAGCCACGATAGTACATCGGACGCAGTATCTGAAATCTAGACTGGCCCGCGACATCCCAAATCTGAAGCTTCACAACTTGATTCTCGCCATCTGGGTTGGTTATGTCGATGTTCTTGACAGCGAACTGAGATCCAATCGTCGTCTTGTAGTCGGTCCTGAAAAAGCCATGTGAGAAGCGTGTGACGATGGCAGTCTTTCCCACAGCACCTTCACCAAGGACTACAACCTTGAAGAGGTAGTCGTATGAGCTGCTCACGATTGAATCCTCCGAAATTGCGAACTGCCTGAACAATTGTCACGGCATGTGGGGGCAGTTCTACGAAGCGTTAAGAGTTCTAGCGCACTAATAAGGTTTCGTTCTATATCGCATGTGACCAAGAGAGGCTTCAGTGGTATATGAGGAGGGGTGCCCGCTAGAGTTATTAAAAAGAGCACGAAACTGATACCGGAGATTGCTGTGGTCAAGTTTGTGCCATATGATCCAGCCATTCACAAGGATGACTTCCTCGCACTGAATATTGAGTATATTTCTTGGATAGGTGAAACAATGCTTGAATTATCCAAGAAATATGGAATTGACATCGCCTCTATCCTTGATACAACAGCGGAGGTTTATGCCGAAGGACATCTCGAGAAGTATGGAAGAATAAAGCCGCCCGATGGAATTGTCTACATTGTAGAAGTCGATGGAAAAGCGGAAGGAATGGGAGGATTGCAGAGGCTAGATGCCAATATCGCAGAGATCAAGAGAATGTTCATCCGTTCCAAATGCAGGGGCAAGGGGCTTGGAAGAGAGTTGTTTAAGAGGTTGGTTGAGAAAGGAAAGGAGTTTGGGTACGATAGAATTCGTCTTGAAACTGGGACCTACATGAAAGTCGCACAAGAAATCTATCGCTCTGAGGGGTTTAGGGAAACTGAGCAGTACGAGGGTCATGAAACACCCGAACCATTCTTGCCTTTCGCTCTCTTCATGGAGAAAAAGCTATAGTGAAAGACTCTACTTCTTGTGCTTCTCCTCGACCCATTCGAGAAACTTCTTTAGAATCTCGTTGAAGTGCTCAGGATTTTGAAGCATGGGAACGTGGCCAGATTTCTTCACAACTGCTATGTCAGCCCTGGGAAGAGATTCCTCCAATTGCTTCGCCATCTGGGGAGTGACTATGTCATCGTTCTCCCCAACAATGACGAAGACCGGTACATCAATCTCGCCAACATGATCAGACACATCGAACTTATTGCATGCGGCAAGGTCGCGGCTCATGATACTGGGATGCTGGCGCTTGATGTCCTCCTCTTCGCGGATGATGTCGTAAGGCCCATTCTTTCCCATTTCCTTTCTTCCTCTGAACAGATACAGTTGGGTCTCTATTGTCTCAATTGCCAGACCTGTAGCTAATTTCGACAACTCAAGCTTCGGATGCGTGTCGACCAGAGTAATAGCTAGAGGCTTTCGATACCCCTCATGAAGCATATACGCCATCACAACTCCACCGCCCATGGAATGACCTACAAGAACGAAATCATGAAGGTCCAAGTGCGATACGAGAGCAGCTAACTCATCGGCGAATCCTTCAATGCTGGCTTCGGCAGGGCCGGCGTCTGACTCTCCATGTCCAGATAGATCAGGTACGAGAACACGATGAGTGAATTCAAAGGCTTCGGTCTGCATATGCCATGTTCTACGAGACGAACCTGCACCATGGACGAACACGACAGGAAGACCTCGTGTCTTGTCCTCCCGCTTATCACGTTCCTGATAATAGAGCCGCATGTTCTGATGCTGGAAGACTGGCAAAACAGATGAACCTCCGAACTCCAGAGTATTCAGCAGTTCGAAATTATATAGAGGTATTTTGTACACTGCGCGGCCAGTAGGTACCTTTTTCTCCAACAGTGACAGCACTCACTCTGTGTGAAGGATGACTGGCAATCTCTTCGGTACAACAGGCATTCGAAAGGTCTACGGTACTGAATTCAATCTATCGATGGCGCTGAAACTCGGAAAAGCCCTTGGGTCCCATCTTGGGGAAGGAACCGTTGTATTGGCAAGAGATGCTCGCACAACTGGACTCATGATTGAGGATGCACTTGCAGCTGGCATTTTGTCTACGGGTGTGAATGTTGTAAAGGCGGGCATGATACCAACACCTACTCTTGCGTTCATCACAAGACAGCATGGCTACAATGCGGGACTTATGGTGACTGCATCTCACAATCCTCCTGAATATACTGGTGTGAAGTTCTGGAGTCGGGATAGCATGGGCTACACTCAAGAGATGGAGAGAGAGATTGAGCGAATCTATACTGAGGAGGAGTTTCAAGTAGCCAAATGGAATGGGTTGGGCAAAGAGCAAACAATGGATACTGCCGTAGAAGAACATGTTGCAGCTATTCTTGAGCACGTCGATTCCAAAAGGATTGAATCAAAGGAATACAACATCGTCGTTGATCCAGGCAATGGTTCCGGCTCAGTATTGACTCCATACTTAATGAGAAGACTAGCCTGCAAAGTCATCTCAATTAATGGCCAACCAGATGGTCATTTTCCTGGAAGAGTGTCTGAGCCTGACAAGGA
>JBHLQS010000090.1:0-10510 GCA_048883405.1 Candidatus Thorarchaeota archaeon | reverse complement strand
CACAGTGGTCACAGGTACAATACTGCGTGGTACGCTAAGCACCAGTGAAACAGTCCAGCTTTCACCCCAAGGCAACTACTCGCGAGTCAGGTCAATACAGACATTTAGTGAAGAGAGGACCGACGCCAGCGCCGGAGATCGTGTAGGACTGAATGTTCCAGATGTTGATCATAATGTAGTCAGACGTGGCAATTATCTTGCTAAGCCTAACACAATGCCTCACTCAAGGAATATCATTGTGAGCTTAAAGAGAAATGGACTCTACAAGGGTAGGGTCTCAAAGGGACTGATTCTGAGCGCTACTGTCGGCATGCCAACGGTCACAGCCGAGCTAGTTCCGCTTCGAAACGACACCAATGTAATGCTGGAGGTGACAACCGAGTCGTCCTTCAAAGCCGCCCTCTTGTTCCAGGAGGATATTCCAGTGGAGATTGGGACGCGAGTTCTCTTGATGCGCACGGATCTGCCTCCCGCACAGATGCGCATCATGGGTTCTGGCGAGGTGATTGAGATTCCTGAGAAGCTTGTTCTGAAGCGGAGCATTCATAGAACTGGTCATGTGAGCAGGATTCGCGAGGACGACGTTCTAGTAGTGGGATTGGCATCAAGCAAAGAGATTGCAGAGTCATTATCCGGTTCGCATGTACAAACACAAAGAGGGATCAAGGGAACCCTTAAGCAGCCTTTTGGAACACGAGGTGTAGTATCAGTCAAATTTGAGGGTCCGGTTGAGGACTCTGAAGAGGTAATCTATGAACGATTCGTTGAGGAGGAGATGGCTTTTGGATATAGACGAAAAGCTGGCTGAGCTCATTCCGAAAAGGATGACTGAGCGAGGTCGTATCACCATGGACTCGCTGCTTGCTCCAATCAAAGACGTTTTGAACAGACGAAAGTTTCCTGAGAAATCTCTGGCGGATGACCAAATCGAGCTCATGCTTCGTCTATTATCCTCCATGGATACAGACAAGGACCCAGCCGCAGCACGAGTAGGGGAACGGGAAGCGCGAGTAGCATCTCCATATATTTCACAGCTTGCAGCCGGGTTTAATCATGGAATTGGACGCAGTGGTCGCGTCACAGCGCCGCAGCCCAAGGCTCCTGGAGCCTCCTTGATGCAACAGATTGCGAACATAGTGGCCCTCGATGCAATGAAGAGCCTTGGCCTTCCAAATGTGAGGGCTGGAATTGTGCTGCCTCTTGCTACAGGCATGACAATTGGTCTGGTCTTGGGCGCACTTAGGAGTGAATACTCCTTTGATACTGTATTACATCCCCGGTTGGATCATTCCTCACCAATGAAGGGCATCGCTTTGACAGGCCTTGACATAGTGACCACACCAACAGTCTTGGAGGGAGACGCAGTACGTGCTGATTTGGCCAAGCTAGAAGAGGAGGTATCAAAGAGGGAGTCATGTGCAATTCTTGCGACCACGACCTTCTTTCCACCAAGGGAGTCAGATCCAGTGAAAGAGATATCTCGACTTTGTAGTGATAAAGACATTCCACTTGTTATCAACAATGCATATGGGGTTCAGTCAGAGGAAGTCATGGCTCGTCTGCAATCCGCTATTGATGCCGGACGAGTGGATGCAATAGTCCAGAGCAGCGACAAGAATTTCCTGGCACCGGTTGGTGCATCAATCCTAGTGTCGCCGAGGGAGGAAACCACAGAGCAAACTGCTGAGAGCTACGCAGGAAGGGCTTCCGCCGCTCCTGTGGTTCAGACATTGGCAGCTCTTCTTGCCCTTGGTCTTGAGAGATACAAGATTCTGAGAGATGAACAGCTGGAGAACAAGCGCTTCCTTGATGCAAAGCTAACCGAAATCGCAGAGTCCATAGGCCAACGTGTTCTCTCAGTTGAGAACCCAGTTGCTACAGCAATGACACTGGATGGTCTGGACCCCAAGGACCTTGGTGGCAGGCTCTATAATCTCCGAGTTACCGGCCCTAGGGCCATTCCCAAAGGTGCATTTGGGTCATGCATAGACAATTATCCACACGGTTATCTAGTCATGAATGCAGCCATAGGCACCTCAAGGCGTGACATAGAGATTGCTACTGCGAAACTCTTTAAGGAGGTCAGTGGCTAGCTCATAACTGGCCTGAGGGAGGGCTAGCCTTGGAAGAAATCGGCGACAAGACAGAGATTAGCAAGACAATCAGCTATGATATACCAGATTCATCAGTTGTATTTCGACTTGCTTGGTATGCAGTCGCATCGAAGCCTGGCGTTCTCCTGAACGAGTATAGCGAAGCTGAAAGCCAGATATACAAGGGAAAGGCGATCTTCTCATTGAAAGATGCCAATGCAGACGTTCGCATCTGGGTTGAAGAAGCGCAGAGATTGGTTGAGATAACTGGGTGGGGTACTGAAAAAGAGCAGCTTGATGAGTATCTCAATGAAATTGCTGCATCAGTGGAGTCCTCAGTAAACAAGTATCAGTCTCTTTCAGATGAAGAGAAAGGGAAGCTTCGGCGTGCGCTTGTCGCAAAGACCTGTTGGGACAAGATTGTTTTCGAGATTCTCAATAAGGCTCCTTTGGGTGCTGTCTATTTCCAACTGGCTCATGGTCGGGAGATGATAATCAAGGCTACTGAGGGTGAGGACATACATGCCTTGCCTTTGACTACGTCGGGTTGGCTTACCAGAATCGAGGGAATGCCAAGAGACGAGGCTCTACCAAGTTCTATTGCAATGGAACTAGCTAAGAAGAGTGTAGAATGGAAAAAGGAAACGCAGGATATTATTGCCCGATACATCTGATTGACTGACCTCTAAGCTTAAGTTCGAATCTCCTTCAGAGAAAGACGTGGCCTCCTACAGGGTCGGTGGTCCGGCTCCGTGGGCTTCAAACCCATGATCGTGCAAGCGATGAGAGTTCGATTCTCTTGGGAGGCCGCCAATGAAGGGAGAAACCAATTTCCGCCTCAGAGGCTGGTTCTCTCCACCAATGACGACGATATCTTCGTCTTATCTCCTTGTCTTCTCTATCCCCTAGCTCGGAATCTCATCTTTAGTAGTATGGCCTTAAGCTGTTGTTCTGTTTCTAACGGAGAAAGTCCCTGCTTTCTTGCTATTCTAAGAAGTTTCTTTCTCTCTTTGGAAACTAGTGGATTTTGTCTCATAGATGGATTCTCATCCAAGAAATGCTTCACAACTTGTCTTGTGATTGTATCCAATAGGTTTCCCATTGACTTGTCAGATGTATGAGATTCACTGGATATGGCAACAAGGGACTCCAATCTCTCAACTATCTCTAGCCCGGCTTCATCGATGTCATCCTCCATGAGATTGTAAGTCGCAATTGGCTTATCCCAGGCATATTTTGAACCAGGGACATCAAACCTATCAGCTATCTTCTCTAATACCCCCTCTGGTACTGGTCTCTCTCTCTTCACATTCCACTGAATGGCGTGTTCAATTGGAGTCGAAACATGAACGACTCCAAATGCCATCTTGTTCTGCCTAGCAATAGCATAGAGTTCATGCCTCATACTCGCATAGTAATTTGTATCATCATGGATTACAGACATGCCGCTTTCAACTAGTCTGCGTGTCCTTTCAAGAGCCTCTCTTCTCACCCTATGTTCCTTTTCTGGCTTGAAATCTGAATGAAACTTCTCGTCCCGCCATCTATCAGTGCTTACAATCTCTACCCTAATTTCCTTCATTAGATAGTTCTTGATTGCTCTAGCTAGAGTTGTTTTTCCAGAAGATGGGATTCCGCAAAGCGCGAGTAGGAATTGCTCCATTTGAAGTCAAGAAGTCATATGCCTAGCTGCAAAAGAATGTGGCGTTGATGAGACGGGATGAGGGGTGTAGGGGGGATAAATACCGCCACTACGGCTTGATAGTAATTTTGAGGCTGTTTGCTAGATCCTTGTACCTATTGCGTACTGTGACCTCGGTCACATTTGAAGCCTCTGCAATCTCACGCTGAGTTCGTCTATCATCTGTGATAATCCCCGCAATGTAAAGCGCAGCAGCTGCAAGACCACCGGGGTCCTTGCCAGCTGTGATTCCTTGATGTCGAGCATCGTTGATGATGCCCATCGCAGTCTGAACGGTCTTACCGTCGAGTTGTAGGTCTGCAGAGATTCTTGGCATAAGATCATTGGCTGACGGTATTGGTACCTTGACGTCAACATTGCGCAGTATGAGTCGTACACACTGGCCCAATTCCTTCCTGTTCACTCTGGCCTCAGTCACAATCTCATCAAGCTGCCTTGGAATCTTGTGAATTCGACAAGACAGATAGATGGTGGCAGCGACCATGCCCTCGATGCTTCTTCCTCTGACAAGCCTCTTTGCGAGAGCCTTTCTGTAAATCAGTGCAGAGGTCTCCTTGGTTTCATGAGGCACGCCGAGCTGTGATGTCAGTCTGTCCATCTCACTCATAGCGATGCTTAGATTTCTGTGTTGGGAGCTATGAACAAGCGTCCTGATTTGCCACTTCCTCATACGATAGATTGCTGCACGGGAACTAGCAGCTATGGTTCTACCATTCGCGTCTCTATCACTCCAACCGATTGTTGTAGCCAGACCCTTATCTGCCATTGTCAGAGTCATTGGTGAGCCGGTCCTGGCTCTGGCGTCTCTCTCTTCAGCAGTAAATGCTCTCCACTCAGGGCCTGAGTCAATATGTCTCTCGTTGATGACGCATCCACATGATGTACAGATGCTCTCTCCTCGAGTCAAGTCTTCATAGAAGTCGTTACCCCCGCAGATAGAACAGACTGCGATGCCTTTCTGCTTCATGGGGCGGATTGGTTTTGCCATTCATGATCACCCTATGGACCCCGCCTCGGATATGGCCGCAAACATACTGCGAGTATTGCTGCGAACAAAAGTCACTCCGAGTGGAGTGTGTCCCGAAGCGCTAATTTATGTCTATATAAGTGTAAGCATCCATGAAAATATGTACTGGATATTTTTGAAATAAAAAGGCGAACTGAAAGAGAACATACATTCTCCTTTGAAGAGTTTGGCGGGCGCCCAAGGTGTCTGGCTGTGTGGGGGCAGCCAGTCCATGGAGAATGGAGCTGGGCGTCCGCCTTTGTTCTCAGCGGGATTTTTGCGTAAGCGTTATGTCCATCACTCTAGGCAGTACCATTCTTTGACAGATGTTTCGGGAATGATGTGGATGTTGTCGTAGTATGTGCGGTCAGTTTCTTCGACTACTGTCTTCGAGAGTGCAACCTTAAACAGACCGTCGCTCTTTCCAAGGAGATACCCTGACAGATACTTTAGAGGCACGTGTTGGTTATCGGCTTCCTCCTTGGTCATGGCACAGCACTCGACTCCTGGACTTTCATAGACAACTTCTACCATGTCGTGTGAATCACAGGCCTCCATGCGATTCAAGAATTTGGTTTCATTCTTTATTCGTTCCATTCCGCTAATCCTCTCAGTCAATGACGCGTCATAGTGGAAGGGCTCATCCATCAGCCGGTGGATTGATGGAACCATAAAGAGAGTCTTGTCCTCCTCAGAGGCTATGTCATCTTTTCCTCCATCGACATACCGTATGTCGCTGCTCTCTCCGACCTTGTATCGGATCCAGTAGCGCTTGGCATCGGTCTTCTTGTCTTTATCTTCCTTCTTGATGTTCACCATTACATCCTCTTCTAGGACCAATGGCTGAAACGGGTTTTTTGTAAGCAACTTGTCATCCTCCATGATTTATTAACTATATCAAATTAACTATAGTTATACTTATAAGACTTCCTCAATCTGTAATAATGAAATAGCTTGATAGACTACGTAGTGATTGTTCTTGGCGTAATGACCTTTGGACTTCAGCACAGTGGAGTTTCTGCCTTTAGGGTCAAGAATCGAATAATCGACCGATGGGGAAAGGAGGGCTACGCTCGTCTATTCAATACCACAAGTATTCTGTCCATTCTCGTTGCATTTCTGACGATGAACTACTGGGATTGGTTCTACTTCATCATAAACCCCAGTCTCGTCAATCTGCCCCTCTTCATAACTGGTGCAGTCTTGGTTGTCTTTGGCCTAGTGGTGACTACGATGGCATCCCGTGTGATATCCGTGAGTACAGTAGCTGATATGAGGACCGACAGAAGACCAGAGCTTGTCACAGACGGCATCTATTCACGTACAAGGCATCCACTCTACTTGGCCACCATACTTCTTCTGCTCGGCTTGGCTGCACTCTATCCTTTTGATAGGGTGATTCTGTTCTCTCTTGCTCTGTCCACGTATGTATTGATTGGAGCATATCTAGAGGAGAGAAAGCTCGTTACAGTGTATGGTCAGAGATATCTTGACTATCGCAAGAAAGTTGGCTTCATGATCCCCCATAATAGGAGCGTCTAGGCATAAGCTTGCTATTGTTCGATCCTAGAGAGATGACGCGCTCGCTTGACCGCGGCGGCTGAAACATGATGGACAACTCCCTTTTCAACCACATAATGGTCTGTTTCAACCTCTGGAGTGAAGTGTCGTTTGATGTCCTCGATAAGAAAATGCAGTTGAACACAATGCGGGCTGCCATCAACGGTTAGAGCTGTCAGCCTGCTGATTTGTGAGTATCTTACTATCGATCCAATCTTGAAACCTGCCTGGTTTGCATGGGTTTCTTCAAGGCATACACTTAGGACAGCAGAGCCGCTATCCCTTTCTCGATGTTCCTCTACGACCTCAGGATATCGACTGTTCATGCAGCTCCCCACAAGGAGAAGCTTCCCTTTTTCTCTGAGGCGGGAGTCTCCAACATTAATACACATCAAATGCTCAGAATGTCCACAACTGCAGTCCACTACCATTTCCTCCGAGGCGTAGCATCTTGATCTTGGTCATCATCCTGCTCGATATGCTGCTCAACTAGTGGTGATGCTATACTCGCAACCATGTCTCCTTCAAACAGGTAGTTCATTCGGCTCAAAGAGACAACCGTACCATCGTAGGGGCTATGAACCTCGGACTTGTCTTGGACAATCCCCAGCACGTCGCCTATTCTGACCTCCTCTCCAAGGTTCACATCAGGAATGAAGAACCCCTCTGCGTCGATATTGACTTGTTTCGTTCTGCCAGTATAAACGCTCGATGTATCGATGCTTTCTCCTGGTATCATGTCCTTCATTCTCATGAAGTTTAGAATTGCTTCCCTGACTTCTACTGCAGCCTGGGGCTCTATGCTTTCCCTTTCCCCCCGCATCTCGATGGTGATCACTGCTATGCCTTCATGAGCCGCCTCTGTAGCCAAAGCGCCTCGATTTCCTAGACTCTGCACGACGAGGGGCAATCCAATCTGCGAGGCTAGATTTCGGACATGGATATACTCTCGATGCATTGCCACTGTATGACTGATGCAGGATTGTACTCCGGTCTTTAGGTGAATGACATAGTCTGCCTGTGAGACCTTTCTCCATATCTCCCATGCAATTCTCTGGGTGACGGTACCATGCTCATCACCGGGGAATACAGTGTCCAGGTCCTTTGAGTCTAGAGGTGACACTTTCGCCCCAAGCCTGAATGTAAGCGGACCCGCAACAGGGAGAAGTGTGACCGAGCCATCCACTCGTGAAAGGTCTTGGAGGTGCTTCATGATCAAGTAGCTCACGTAGACATCAGTAGCTGAGAGGCCATTAGCACCTGAGATTATCAAGATGTTAGGCCTATGCTGACCATAGGTGTAAAACCCCAGAGTCGTGCCGGTCTTTGCATCTATGTCCAGGGCATCTACCGTTGGTTTCACCATCAGAAGACCTTCTCTCAATTTATTCTACTACTCAGAATGGAGGAATATGAGTTGGTGTAACACGGGATTAGAGCCAGTTGAAGAGATACACATCAGTCTCATAATTGCGAGTCGCAAATGAATCATGCCGTCCAAGAGCATATTTGCTGTTCATCTTGATATGGTCTTTCTCAAACAGTCCTGAGTGGACAGCACTATGTCTTCGGTCACCAATCCATATCATTGGAGAGCCATTTTCAGCAATCTCGAGCCCAATCGATGAATAGAACGGTTCCCATGCCATCATCACAACATCAGGACGATATGTCGATACAGCCTCCATGGCGTCCAAATTCTCAACCCACTTTGGATAGGCAATCCCATAGCTGCCTATCCGCGCATCCGTTGCAATGATCTCGGATTTAATAAGCGGCTTTAAAAATTCCGTTAGTTTCCCGTCGCCGCTCATCACCTCAAGGACAGTCCCATGTGGATTGTGGGTTGACTGCAAGCCATTCAACAAATCCGCTAGCTCATTGATGAACTCCATACTATAGATTTGGAAAATCAATCTCCCCTTCTCATTCGCACCGCTACAGTACTTCAATACATCATTTTCCGACTCGACTTCATAAAAGAACTCCAGTACCAGCTGATATGGAAGTAGTTTCTCATGCACATCGATATACTCGGTGCTAGATGACCGCGTCCAATCGTTTCCCATGGGCTGAGTGATTTCTGTCTGCCTTTTCACTCTATTCATGACGACTTGCTATTCTAGGCTAATTCTAATTGGCCAAAGGTCTAATAAGGGGCTGTCACGAGGACAACTTTGAGTGAGCCAGGATGGATTGTGTTCTCGAATATTAGAATGAATGACTTTTGCGTGTCCTTTATAGAGGATACGGGTTACGGCTCCTCAAGCACTTCAATAATACATAGAGGCGTCCAGAGATGAGTGAACAAGTCAAGTTTGAGAAGAAGTGGCAGAAGAGATGGGAGAAAGACCGTATCTTCGAAGTAGATCCCGATCCCAAGAAGAAGAAGTTCTTCCTAACCGTACCATATCCTTACCCCAACGGTGCTTTGCATATAGGACATGGTAGAACCTATACTGTGGGCGATCTGATTGCGCGCTATAAGCGAATGCAAGGCTTCAACGTTCTCTATCCAATGGGGTCTCATATAACGGGCACACCCATCTTGGGCATTGTGGACAGAGTCAAGAATAACGACCCTGTTGCAATTGAGCAATACAAGCGTGACTTGCGAGTCTATCTGGACACCGAAGAAGAAGTTGAGGAGCAGGTGAAGAAGTTCGTAGATCCTTGGGCTACAGTCTGGTTCTTCGCAGACGCAATCTCAGCTGACTTCAAGGCCCTAGGATATAGTATTGACTGGCGGCGTCACTTCACAACAGGCGATGAGATCTATAATAGGTTCATCACTTGGCAATATCATAAGTTCATGGACCTGGGCTACATCAAAAAGGGCTCTCATCCTCTGCTATATTGTCCCAACTGTGGAAATCCAGTTGGTGAGGATGATATCTTAGTAGGCATTAATGCAAAGGTCAAAGAGTTCACTGCCATGAAATATCCCTTTGAGGATGGATTCTTGGTTGCCGCGACCCTGAGGCCCGAAACAACCTTTGGGATTACCAACGTGTGGATTAATCCAAAGGAGGAGTATGCTAGGGCTGATGTAGATGGCGAGAAGTGGATTGTTTCCATGGCGGCTGCAGAGAAGTTGAAGCTACAAGCAAAGGAAGTTGAAGTCTTGGATACCTTCAGAGGCTCTGAGATCATCGGCAAGACATGTAAGACCATCCATGATGGACGCGACATCCCTATCCTACCCGCAGAGTTTGTAGATGTAAACAATGCTACTGGAGTTGTGTATTCAGTCCCCGGTCATGCCCCTTACGACTACATTGCTTTGCGTGATCTATGGGATGACCCATCCGGGCTTGAACAATATGGCATTACGGCAGAAGAGGTACGAGCTATTGAAAGCGTTATGATGATTGAGATTGAGGGTGGAAGCGACTTTCTAACAAAAGACCTAGTTGACAAATTGGGCGTTACCAACCAAAATGACATGGAGAAACTAGAGGAGGCTACTGGCGAGGTCTACAAGGTCGAGTTCTATGAAGGCATCATGATGGACAACTGTGGACCCTTTGCAGGGCGAAAGGTGAGTGGCGTCAAGGATGATGTCATTGCCTGGCTGAAGGAACAGAATCGAGGTGATGTGTTCTATGAGCCAGATCAGCGGCCAGTTGTTTGCAAGTGTGGAACAGACGTACAGATTGCCGTCTTGGCTGGACAATGGTTCTTGGACTATGAGAGTCCTGGCTGGAAGGACAAGGCGTGGGACGCATTGAATTCAATGAAGATAATCCCTGAATCCTTCAGAATCATGTTTGAGGCGACCTTCAACTGGTTAGCTCAAAGGCCATGTGCACGGAAAAGAGGTATCGGGACTCCACTGCCCTTCGATCCAGAATGGATCATAGAGGCATTGTCTGACTCTACCATCTATATGGCATTCTACACAATCGCTCATATCATTAAGCAAAACAAGCTGAAAGCGAAGCACCTAACAGTGCCTTTCTTTGACTATGTGTTTCTAGGGAAGGGAAAACATGACAAGGTCGGGAAGGAAACAGGAGTTTCAGCAGAGCTCCTAAAATCAATGCGTGAGGAGTTTCTATATTGGTATCCAAATGACCAGCGGCATACAGCTCCTTCCCACATATCAAATCACCTTAGCTTTGCCATCTTCCATCATGCAGCAATATT
>JBHLQS010000089.1:0-10732 GCA_048883405.1 Candidatus Thorarchaeota archaeon | reverse complement strand
TGCGCGGTGGTGTAAAAGTAGTTGAGCTTCGCCCACTTGAGCTCAGAAGGGATCAGGCGGATGTTGTTAACCTTGCCGCATCTAAGGGCTATGTTTCTGTTGAGGAGGTAATGATGCTTATGAAATGGTCCGAGGATCATGCAAGGCAAGTTCTCTCCAGTCTAGCAGATGCCGGAATGGCAGTGGCAGACATTCGATTCTCAACTGGGGGTAGATACTACTTCCCAGGCCTGCGTGCTAGGGAACAAGACGATAGTGGACCTATTTCACGACGTTAAGTTAAACTATGATTTTGATTGCCCCTCTCTTCTTGTCCACCCACTCTGCAAGTCCTTTCTCCACCATTATTAGGAGTATCTGATGAAGATCCTTCTCCGGCAGTCTAGCGAAGCTGTGCTCCTCTTCCTGAATGACTATTGATTTCACATCGAGTCTGACCTTTCCTGACTTCAGGGCCCATTCATAGATAATGTCCGCCCATTCCTCAAGGAATCTCCAGTAGACTCGCAATTGTCTTTGGTTCCTATCCAGCCACTCCGCAATTTCCTTCTCTACAAGCACATTTCCAATTAGCTTGAATGAATCGATCTTATTCGTGATTTCATTAAAGGGGATTTCCTTGATGAAGGCAGTCACAGAGAGGACATGGACATCATGCGCTTCCATCCATCTCAGGACGAAATCAGACCACTCTTCAGCCCACATCTCTCTGTCCTCTTCTCGAGGAGGTATACCATACATCCACTCTGTTTGTCTAAGGTTTCCCCATGGAGGCATGATGGTGACTTCATCCGGTTTGACTAGAACCTCCTCAGCTTGAACAACTGAATCCCCCTCCTCTTCGACAGCAGTTTCTGTTGCCGCCTGCGTCATAACAACTTCAGGTTTGTAGGTTTCTTCCACTTCTTCTGCTGGAATGGTCTCATCTGCGGTGGATTCTGATGCTGATGTTTCTGACGTAGCCTTTTCCTTTTCCTTCTCTCTACGTCGCTCTCTGACACCCACTCCCTAGGAACCCTCCGCCCAATCGATATACCTCTTCACGTCCTCAGGAGATGTTGCAGGCTTAATGTTCTCGATCGCCTGCAGGAGATCTTCTCTGGATACAGGCCGAACATCAATAATCTCCTCTTCCTCGTCCATTCTTCCAATGCGCTGAAGGTCCCTTATCGGTTCCATGGCTGCTTCTCTACAGACGACGCTAATATCACGTCCACTATAGCCCTCACTGAGATCCGCAAGTTCGTCAAAGTTCACTTCAGGAGCGACATCTATCTCTTCCATGTGAATCTCGAAGATTCTCTTTCTAGCTGGCTTGTCTGGGAGAGGCACATGGATTTTCTTTTCAAACCTCGACCGAAGAGCGAAGTCCAACTCCCATGGCAGGTTCGTTGCACCAATCACTGTGACCCTATCTTCAAGGTCACTAGCGAGTCCCTGCAGTTCTGTTAGAAGCTGAGTCTTTAGTCTTCTTTCTCCTCCGACGTCATCACCAGACCTAGAAACCCCGACAGAATCCAGCTCATCCATGAAGACTATAGCAGGCTGACTTCGTCTGGCCAACGTGAAGAGGTTCATGACCAGTTTCTCAGACTCACCAAGCCACTTGCTTACAATGTTGCCTGCTGAAACGTTGAAGAAGGTCGCATTCACTTCCGATGCCACCGCTTTCGCTATCAGTGTCTTTCCGCATCCTGCGGGACCATAGAACAATATTCCCCTCCATGGCTGCCGAGACTTCCCCTTGAAGAGCTCTGGATGTTTCATCGGTGCAATAATTGCATCATTAATTGCCTGCTTGGCATCCTCTAGGCCTGCAACATCACTCATCTTGACACTAGGTTTCTCAGTGATGATTGTGTCAGCTATCATCTCCTGCAGTCTTCGTGTGTCCTCATCCACCTCTGCTTCAGATGCCATTGCTTCCGTAGACTTCTCGGCTGTTGGTTCCGTTTCAGTAACAGAAAACACCGGCGGAGTCGTCAATCCCTCTGGAGGTCCTCTCGCCTTTTTCTTTATACCAGAGATATAGCGGACTCTGTCAACACACTCTTGCGCCCTGTCAAGGTAGTGTTTCTGAACTGAGGGCAAAGATGCTGAATTTGATAGTTTGATTAGAATTTTGCTTGCCTTCAGGTAGTACTGAGCAGCCTCCTTCTTCATTCCTCTCTGGTCAAGTTCTATGGCCTTGTCAAGTAGGTTTTTCAGGCCTTGGTCTAATCTATCAGACATCCCTGTTCAGGTCTAACTGGAACCTGTGATGATAATAAGTTCTGTGTGACTATCACTATACGCCGCTAATACTGGGATTGATAGATGCTGTACACCAGCTCTACGAAGGTTTAAACGTTGAACATTCATCCTAGTGTTGTGGGGCGAAGTCCCTAGCGAAGTGGTGAGACCTTTGGATTCACTCAGAAAGGCATTCAGATGGGGTCGGAAAAAACCCGACATTGGAGAGGTTTCCAGCCAACTCAGAATTCTGACGAAACAACTTGCTCGTGAGAGAAACAAGTTGGAGAAAGAAGAGCGTGATACAAGAGCTCGAGCAATCAAAGCTCGCCAGGCTGGGCAAATGGATGCCTTCAAGACCTATGCAACTGAGATGATACGTTTCAGAAGATACGCGCTCTCCACAGATAAGGCGAGGCTTCAGATTCTCAAAATCCTTACCCACCTCAATCGTGCACAGACATCAGCAAGGACAGGTCGTGCGCTCGAGGAGGTTGCAAAGATCCTTGGAATGCTTGGCGATACAAGTGATACCCGCCGGCTTGTTGAGAACATTGATGAGATCACTCGTCGATTAGACGAGTTCGAGATTGAGAGTGCAATATCTGCAGAGGCGCTTGATGCGAGCATGGAAGTTAGTTCAGATGATGTGGCTGCTGCCATGCAAGAAATCGATGTGGAAGTTGGATTAGCTGATGCCGCATCAGTAGCAGCCAGGCCTGCATCTGAGTCAGAAACCCTTGAGAAAGACATTAAGGATTTGGAACGTGAACTGGGTATTTAGTCATCATCTGTACCCATGAAGATGTCGGGTAGCACGCTCGATTTCATGATTGGTCTGATATGAATCGCGCATGAGACCGCGATACCTTCTGATGAAGTCTTCAGGGACTAAATGTCCGTTTCTCATTAGATGTAGAGTTTCGTTAATCGCATTCTGAATCTCTATTGCGTTTCTCTTGAGATATTCTATATCGGACTCGGGAGGTGCATAGCGGGGCTCCCGATAGTAGCTTCGACCATAGTCTGTGCGACCAAGAGTATCCTCAAGATGCTCTTTGAACGTCTTGGGATGGTCATACGGATTCTCAATTCGCCTATATCCTAATGGAATTGATTGTGGTTGATAGAATTTGGTTCTTCTAGGGTCTCCTTGCGGAACATCTGCGGTATTTCCAGTTGTGGAAAGCAATGAGTATACCAATCCCTCTATCTTGAGTCTGACATCGCTAATATTGAGGTTCTTTTGTTCGATCTTCCGAACTCTTTGAAGATCGCTCTGCATGTACTTGTCGAACTTCCTCGCAATCTCAAAGTAATCTGGCATGACCTTCTTTGTGTCCTCGCTGCAGGAGATCTTCACATCGCCCTGTTTGAGTCGCAATACAATCCTCTTTCGAAGGCGGCCATCCTCTTCGATATCTTTCAAATACATCAGCGGAAACTGGAACACAATCTCAGTCTTCTTGCGTAGGATTCCCGTTTCAGCCACTAGGAATAGCCTCTTGTTAGTGATGAAGAGCGTACCGTAGGCCTTGTCATTCTTCAGGAAATTGCTACCCACAACCCTAATGTCCGGCAGAGCCGCCACAGGCAATTCATTGACCGCGAGTTCACCATGTTCATAGAAATCTGTGAATTCTTTCCTGTGATAGCTCAGACCATCAAGCTGGGCCATTACTTCCTCCAGTCTGGGTCTGACCTCATCAAGGCTATCGTCGACGTGTTGTTTGTAGTACGTGCCAAGCTCTGATACTCTATTTCTTACACCTTCAATGAACGGGAATTGAGCAGGAGTCCACTTGCTGTAATCAATGAGGCCTTTCGTTTCAGCGGCTATTTGTTTTGCGACTATCTCTGCTTGGTTTCCGATTCGACTCTTGATTGCTGGCATTTCATCCTGTACTGACTCGACCTTCTCCTCTATCCAATGATAATGTAAGAAGTTGGCCATCCTAAGAGATACAAGCGTTCTCTTGGCATTGTCAAGCTTAGTCATGAATTCTCGCAATTTGGTGTGGCCATATTGAATGCTCATGATGGCCTGTCTAAGTTCTTGAGCAAGAGTTCTTCTCCTCTCTTCCAGTAGAATAATGCGACTTGAGTGGCATCGAGGACATATGTCAGCTGTACGCCTACCTGTATCAATGTTCTCAGACCCACACTCAGGACAGCTGTCTATCTCGTCGTCTTGCGAGGTGGTCAATGTTGCATGACAGTCGCGGCACATATGATAGTCTTTTGTCCTTGAGTCAAGGCACTCTGAGCATAACACTGTACCACAATCTTCACACAAGTGACTTGCTCTGTTTCTTTGACAGACAGGACAGCGATGAGATGAGGCGTCTAGAGCCAAGTGTATACCTCCTGCAGACTATGAAGTAAAACGAAGAAGCTAAGAATAACCCGTGTATCACTCGGGTATTAGTTGCATAGAGTTTCGATCAGCGGATTTGACCAGTCCATATCAGTTATAATAGAGTGAACAGGAGCAAAGACCTGTCAGGAGATGCTTATGGAAGACGTAGCTCAGGCTGCAATTGAGGCGGCTATCAATTCTGGAGCAACATTTGCTGATGTGCGAATAGAAAACACTGTCACCACCATTATTGAGATGACGGATGGTGTTACAAAGAGGTCCATTGCCTCACGACTCAAGGGGGCTGGGATTCGAGCTTTCATTGATGGCGCTTGGGCTTTTGCTCAGACAACTGAGCTCTCCCCAAAGGGTATGCGTGAAGCAGGTGAATCAGTTGCAAAGCTAGCCATGGCCACCAAGGCAAAGGTCAATGTGAGGTTTGAGATGGATGGGCCTGCCTTCAATGACAAGGTCGGACTCAATCTGAAAAAGCACTTCATGGACATACCGGTTGAGGACAAGATTGAGTATATCAAGAGAATTGATGAGCAGCCTCGTGCTTATGACAAGAGAATTGTCAATACCCGCTCTATATACGGTGATCTCTGGACCGATCTCTATGTCGCCAACTCTCTTGGAACAAGCGTGAGCATGCAGAATGCTCTTCCTAGAGTTATTTCTGTTTCGACTGCCAAAGATGGTGCTAACAGACAAAGGGCGTTCAAGTCCTACGGTGTCAAGGGCGGTTTTGAGATGATGGAGTTAGAGCGGCCCCAGACCATCGGTGAAGAATCCGCAAAGATGGCAATTGATTTGCTTTCGTCTGTATCTGCAAAAGGAGGAACTTACGACGTTATCATGGACCCAGTCCTAAATGGTGTGATGGTTCATGAGGCATTTGGTCATGCCTGCGAAGCAGACAACTGGCCAGCTCATACCACAGTTCTTGAGGACAAGGTTGGAGAGTGTGTTGGTCCTGATCATCTTAATCTAAGCGACGATCCTACTATGCCGGGAGAGCGGGGGTCATTTGAATATGACTGGGAGGGAACAAAGACGAAGAAGCGAAATCTTGTAACGGAAGGCGTTCTCACCGAGCTTCTGCACACCCTTGAAACCGCAGTTCGACTAGATATGCAACCAAATGGATCCGCCAGAGCACAGTCATTCATGTACGCACCGCTAGCCAGGATGTCCAACACCATCATGGAACCAGGTGATTGGGACGTCGACGAGATGATTTCCGACACAAAGGAAGGGATACTGCTCTGCAGCTTCAACTATGGATACACGGAGCCTGCAAAAGGACAGTTCATGTTCCAAGCCAGTCATGGCTATCTCATTGAGAATGGTGAGCTTGGCCAAATGGTCCGGGACGTTTCTCTTGCTGGACAGATTCTTGACGTATTAGCCAAAATAGATGCTGTTGGCAATGACTTCCTCATGGATGCAGGGACCTGTGGGAAGAACGGCCAAATGGTACCTGACATGAGTGGAGGTCCCCACGCTAGGATCCGCAATGTTCCTGTAGGAGGCATGTAGAGTGAAGGAGAATCTTCTAGACATCGCGGAAAAAGCAGCTAAGAAGGCTGAGTCTTTTGGTGCCGACCAAGTGGAGGTTTACACGTCATCATCCCACACCTTCTCCATTGACGTCGAGAATAATTCAATCAAGAGTGCCTCAGAGAACCGAGACACAGGCTGCGGAATTCGGTCAGTTATCGGAAAAAGGGTAGGGTTCGCATATGCCACAACTGTTCTAGAGGCTGACCTTCTGGAGGCTGCTGAGGTGTCTGTTAGACTTGCTAGGGCCTCTGTTCCTGATCCGGACTTTGTGAGCCTTCCATCGTTTAATGGCATTTACCCTGATGTTAAAGGTCTCTACGATCCCGAAATCGTGAAGCTGGATTCTGAGCAAGTCGCCGAAATGGTCATTCGTGGAGTTGACGCTGCACGCTCTAGATTAGAGGGCATGGATGTTGCAGTTGAAGCTAAATTGAGTTTATCAACTGGCACCACGGTCATTGTCAATTCGCTGGGAATCAAGGGTTCTGGCGAAACGACATCTGTATGGATGTATACAGAGCCTACCATCAAAGGAGATGGCGACCAAACATCCAGCTATGAGATCCAGCTCTCTCGTGGCCTCAAAGAGATTGACCCCGAGTGGATAGGGAAGGCATCTGCAGAGAATGCATTAAGCAATCTGGGCGCCAAGCCAATTGAGGGCGGTGAGATGCCTGTAGTTCTTGCTCCATTTGCCGTTGGTACCATCTTAGGGGGAGGATTCGCTGGAGCTGTGAACGCTGAGGAAGTCCAATATGGCCGCTCATACATCGCAGATGCATTAGGCGAAGAGATATCGACTCCACAGCTTCGAATTATTGATGATGGTCTTATGGCATCCGGTGTTGCTTCTAGGTCCTTCGATGCCGAAGGCCATCCATCTCAACGAACCGAGATTCTTGATGGTGGAGTCCTGAAGAGCCTCCTGCATAACTCTTACACCGCCAACAAGGATGGTGTCGATAGCACTGGAAATGCCAGTCGGGCTGGATATGCAGGTGTGCCCTCCATATCTTCATCGAACTTTGTAGTTGCCCCTGGAAAAGGCACGTTGAACAGTCTCATCGAAGAAGTTGGCACGGGAGTTCTATGTCGCTCTACAGGTGACCGGCCAAACATGACGACTGGTGATCTTAGTGCAATGATTATGGAAGGGTCATACTTTGAGAATGGTGAGATTCAGCATCCTGTACAGAACACACTCATCGGGATTAACATGCGCGATCTGTTGAAACGTATAGAGATGGTGGGCGCAGATACTCGAATTGCGCTCTCGATAATAAGTCCGTCAATTGTCATCAGTTCTGCACAGGTAACCTCTGGCTGATTACATTCGTTCGACCACAGGAATTCCGAGAATCCCTAGGCAGTTCACCATTGTGGTTTTGAATGCCTTCACCAACTCAAGCCTGGCAGTTTTGAAATCTGGCTCTGCTTTAAGCACCGGGCAAGAATCATAGAACCTGCTGAAGAGAGTCGCCAACTCATAGCAGTATGCAGCAATCCTGTTGGAACTAAATCCTGTTCCCCAAGTTTCTTTCTTCAGATTCCTCACTACTTCAAGAATCGCATTTGGGAATCGTGAGATTGCTTTGATGAGTGCAAACTCCGCCTCCTCTATCAACAGTTTCAGATCTGCATTTGAAACATCTACTTCATCTGCCTTCTCTAGTATTCTCTGCGCTCTTGCAATGGAGTATTGCAGATATGGTGCTGCATCTCCGTTGAAGTCCAAAGCATCCTCCCATCTAAAGGTGATTTTCCTGTCTGGTGATGATTTCAACAGCAAGTATCGAACAGCGCCGGTTCCTACCTTTGCTGCGACATCATTCTTGAAATCCTCAGACTCATCAGGATTTCGTTTTTCAACCTCCTCTCTGGCTAGAGCCTCAGCCTTATCAAGCACCACATCACATGAATAGCCCATCCATGTGCCCTCCCTGCCTGAGAAGTCTTCATCCTCAAGTCCAACAAACTCGTACGCGATATGATGTGAGTTCCCACTCTGTTCATTATACCCTAGCAGTCCAAGCACCGTATAGACCAACCGTTGTGGCTGAGATTGTTCTGATCCAATTATATTAAAGACAAGATCCACAGTGCCAAGGTCTCTCTCGATTCCATCGACAGCAGTTCTGTACACGGTCTCGCCGTTTGGCTGACGCTCAAACTCTTTGTATAGGAATGGGTCTTCTATTATCCCAAATTTCCACATTTGTGTAGCTACATCCGCTCCGGTGTAGGTCCTAGTTCCATCTGATCTGAAGAGGACTTTCAATGGGTCCTTCATGTCTTTGAACTCTTCAATTGTCCTGAGGTCAGCTACAATACATCCTGCTTTCTCACCGCTTTTAGGGATGAAGATGTTATCAGTTTCTAGCATCATCTTTCGGGCTTGGTCCAGTAATCCACTGTGAGCAATCACACTCTCCCATATCTGGTAATCATGGAAGATTCCCAGTCGATATGCAGTCTGACACTGTGCTCTCACGCATTCGGTGACCATCTCTTCGCTGACTCTGGCAGCTTCGCTCTCCAAGCTCTCGAGGTCACGAGCAACTGCGCGAATCTCACTTTCTACTTTCTTGTCCCTCTCAAACGCCTCGTTCACCTCAACATATAGATGCCCTAGGAAGTGATCATACTTCTCATCTCCAGGGGAAGGTTTGTCCTTCATAAGCTTCCAAACGAGCTGGGCAATCTGCAATCCGAGATTATTGATGTAGTCTGTTCTAATCACGTCATATCCCGCTGCCTCAAGGACATTGCCTAAAGTGTCTCCAAGTACTGCATTTCTGGTATGGCCAATGTGCCATGGCTTCGAGGGATTTACCGCGGGGTACTCCATGAGAGCTCGATTGCCTTGGAATTCGTTGGACTTGCCATAGTTATCACTTGATTGGACCACGGCTCTGATGACAAAATCAGCCAGTTCTCCTCTAGACAGAAAGAGATTGATGTATGGGCCCTTGCTATCTATTCTATCAATTAACGACTCGCTCTTGATAGCACTCTCAAGCTTCTTTGAGATATCTGCAGCAATCTTTGCCGGATTGTCCTTTCTTTCCTTTGCCAGACGAAAAGATAAGGTGGTTGCAATGTCTCCCAGCTTGGCATCCGGGGGAATCTCAAGGTTCTCATGAGCCGTCACAAGATCGACAGACGCAGAGTCAGCTAGAGCTTTCGCCACTACATTCATCACATGGTTCCATGGATTATCTGTAGTCCTGTGAATTTTCAAAGCTAGTATCCCCTTTGGCTGTGTCATAGATGCCCGGTGTTGACTCATAAACTAAACGCTGCTTCACAATTGTTTCACATCAAATCATGATTCGTCATTGATTGTTTCAACACCCGGACTGGCCTTTAATTTATTCAATTATACAACTAAACTTACGCGAAAACGTGCAAAGAGTTTATAATGATTTAATATCTGCGCATAGGTGTTCTCTCTGAGAATATCCGCGTCCCGTATGCGTGCTCCTTCAACGCCATGATTGGGGCACACCGCACAGGTATCAACAATTGCTCTGACGGCAACCCTACTCCCCCGGTAGGGTATGCATGGAGATGATTGCACTGGCCAGCAAACACGCGAAGACCAAGAAATCCGGAGAAAGCAAGATTGGTGCGGCTAGATACGTTTGTTCTACATGTTCTTCTGATGAAGTCTATATTGATAGCACGAGGGGAGAGGTGACCTGTTCAAACTGTGGGCTAGTTCTTTCTGACAGATCCATTGACATGGGTCCAGAATGGCGTGCATTCACAGCTGATGAGCAGAACGCTCGACAGCGTGTGGGCGGACCAACGGATTGGAGTAAGTTCGATCAAGGGCTCACCACAATAATTGGCCGCCAGAATGTCGATGCTTCAGGAAGGAAATTGACTTCGACCAGACGAGCTCAAATACATAGACTACGTAAGTGGCAAATACGCACCAAAGTGCACTCTTCTGACAAACGTAACCTTGCGGTTGCTATGACAGAACTTCATAGAATCAGCTCTCAGCTGAGCATCCCTTATTCGATACGAGAGACCTCTGCAGTGATTTACCGAAAAGCACTGCGTAAGCGTCTCACGAGAGGGCGTACGATTTTGGGGATGATTGCAGCTTCATTATACCTTGCATGCAGGGTGCATCAAGTTCCTAGACCGCTGGAGGAAGTCTGTGACCAGATACACATCACTAGAAAAGAACTCAGTCTGTGCGTGAGACTGATTCTAAGGTATCTGAATCTCAAGATTCCTCACAGCAATCCTGTGGAGTTTGTGCATCGATTTGGAACTGAGTTGGGACTTCAAGGCGATGCCAAGAAGAAAGCTATAGACATTCTTGAGATGGCCCGAGAGGAGCGCCTCACGATTGGTAAAGACCCAAAGGGAATGGCTGCCGCAGCAATTTATGTTGCAAGTATTCTCACAGGTCAGCGTCGGACCCAACTTGAGATCGCTCGCACTGCACGAGTGACTGAAGTAACGGTTCGAAACAGATACAAGGAAATGGTTGAGAAGCTGGGGATTTCCACAACCTAACGGAGAACGCAGTCAAAGAGTTGGAAGGCAGAGGAATGG
>JBHLQS010000088.1:0-10812 GCA_048883405.1 Candidatus Thorarchaeota archaeon | reverse complement strand
ACTTGATGTGACCTACCAGGTGAGTGGGGCGAACTGGAATCCGTCTTATGATGTCGACTTGCATCCTGGCAAGGCAAAAGTTCGGAGGATGGCGCTTGTCGCTAATCAGACACGCGAGGACTGGGAAAAAGTCGATCTCATAGTGTCAACTGCTATAGCACGACCGGTTGAGGCGGTTGAGGGTTCGCCTCTCATCATCACGGCATATGATCCAGAAATGCTGCGAAGACGAAGAGATGAGAGAAGGAGGGTTTCGAGTTCTATCGCAATGAAGAAGGAAAAGGCGATGCCTAGGCCAATGGCAGCAGCACCAAGTGCCGCACCTCCCCCAGCTCCACCCCCTGAGATTGAGGAGGAGTTCGCTGAAGCATCGGAGGCAGTTTCTGGAATATCAGTATATGAACTGCCCAAACCAGTGTCGGTTCCATCCGATAACGAACGTCATCCAGTAACTCTAATTGAGGAAGATTTTGACTCAAAGACAATCCATTATTGGTACGCTGATGGTATGGCAGAGGTCGTTGCCCAGGATGAGATCACAAATGGTGATACAGTGCTTCTACCCGGTGATGCCAAGGTGTATGCAGAGGGCGATTATATCGGGGAAACCAGCATTGGTCTCATGAGTCCACGTGAGAAGTTCAAACTCGGGACAAGGACCGCCTATGATGTGAAGGCAAAAAAGAACCTAATTGACCGTGAGGTTGAGAAGGCAGGCATCACTCGCGGAAAACTTAGAAGGGCATACAAGTATCGTCTCGAGATTGAGAGCTATTCGAAGCGTCTAGTGAAAATGGAGATCTTCGACAGAATCCCCCATAGTCTGAACCCGTCGATTGAGGTCAAGGTGGACTGGAATAGGTTCAATATGAAGAAGCAAGAGCTTGGTGTTGTCGAGTGGAACATAGACCTTGAGCCCAAAGAGAAGAGGAATATCGAGTATGATTATGAGGTGGAGTGGGAACGTAACGTTACGATACGCCCTCCACTGCCCTGAGGAGGTCTAATGATGACAGTAGAGATGAAGACCAATATAACAAGTGTGACGGTGTTTCGTGACGGCGCCAGAGTAACACGGTCTGGCAAGGAACAACTCGTACCGGGCGAACAAGAGGTCATTATTGTTGGCTTATCCTATCTTGCGCAGGATGACAGTTTCCGAGTCAAAGGCAGAGGTGCAGCAGTACTCAAGGGAATTAATGTGAAACAAGAGACTCAGACTTTTCAACCTGAAGGAAACCTAGGAGCCCTTCTTAAGGAATTAGAAACACTTCAGAAAGAACGACAGATTATCGCTGATAAGATAGAACAGCAAAACTCACGATTGGGATTCCTTTCCTCTATATCTCAGCAGTTTTCCACGGAGTTTGGCAAATGGTACGCAGCTGGAGAATCGGGGATGGAACAGCTAGACGCCATGGATAAGACAAGCATGAAGCTTGTCAGCGATGCAAAGAAGAAGATACGGGAACTACACAACGCCCTCGAGGAGATAGATGCGAAGATACAGGTGATTCAAGCAAACATACAACGGATGCGGGGTCACCGGCGCACAGAAACCACCAAAGAAGTAAAGGTAATGCTTGATGTCAAAGAGAACACGGAAATCGAGCTGGAGATGACATACCAGCTTGGTGCCTCTGGTTGGACGCCTACTTATGATGTGGACATAGGAGATGAAACCGCCAGCGTGAAACGGATTGCTATGGTACATAATGGAACGTTGGAAAACTGGGTGGATGTTGAGCTGGTTGTTTCAACTGCAAGTGCTAGACGAGTTGAAGCTGTAGAGGCTAAGCCATTCTATGTGGATGTATATTCACACGCAATTGGCCGTGGCTTATCTGGTGTTGCCTCGAAGGGCTATGCAGAAGGGGCAGCGGACATGGATGATGGATTGGAGCTATATGCGATGGAAGAGGCGCCAATGCCCGAGCCAGTCCCAGAAATCATTGAGACATATGCAACTGCGAGTGAAACTCTTGGTGGAACAATAATATACGATGTTCCTGGAAAGGTTACACTTCTTGCAGGTGAGGAACCACAGCCGATAACACTGACTGAGGAGTCTTTTGAAGCGAAACGCTTGTACTATTGGAATGCCTATGCAATGCCAGAAGTCGTGGCTCAGGACGAAATAACCAACGGTGACTCTGTAATGCTTCCGGGCAGTGTCAAAGTCTATGCGAAAGGAGATTTCCTTGGTGAAACCAACATTGGTCTTAAGGCACCTCGTGAGACCTTCAGGCTAGGGACTAGAACTGCGTATGACGTGAAAGCTGAGAAGAAGCTCGTAGAGAAGGATACCGAGAAGGCAGGATTGACTAGAGGAAAACGCAGACGAGGATATCAATACCAACTTGAAATCAAGAGCTTTTCAAAGGAGCCACTGGATATCCGCATTGTTGACCGTATTCCTCATAGCAATTCTGAGAAGATACAGGTTGAGTTTAGGCCATTGGATTTGGAGCCCAAGAAGAATGTAATGGGTGTCCTCGAGTGGGAAGTCGAGATCGAAGGCCAAAAGGAGCTAAGAATCAAATACGCCTTTGAAGTGGAATGGGAGAGAGACCTGACGATAAGGCCTCCATTGCCGTAACGATATTCGGCATTTGCAGATGTCCTTACGGAGTTCCGACAGCTTAAATACGGACGGATACAGAATTTTAGGCACAACTCGCGAAAGAGTAGTTTCGCCTGTTGGTAAAGGAGGAAACCTCTTGTCAAGAAACCAACAAATTGCGATAGTAGTCATTATTGTAATTGCTATCGGTGGAATAGCGGGCTATATGCTGCTATTCCCGCCGGCTGCACCGGAGGATGTCATTATCGTTGGAACGACTGACACCGTTGAAGCCAGCATAGATCCTGCGCAATCGTATGACTACTTCGGCTGGCAAATCATCTCTGCTCTTAGCTCCAAGCTCGTAGAAATAGATCCGGGTTCGGAGGGGACGGCTGATGATATTATGCCTGCTCTCGCCACTAGCTGGACGAGAAGCACGGATGGAAAAACATGGGATTTCACATTGCGGCAAGGTGTGGCATTCTTTGATGGTAGAGAATTCAACTCAAGCATTGTGAAGTACAGCTTCGACAGGAACTGCAACCTCACAGGCACTGGTCTACAGGAACCTGATGGTCCGCAATTCAACATGGGATATGCTGACATCATAGACAATGTTACAGAGACCGGAAGATACTCCGTTAGGTTCTATCTAAAGATTGCATTCGCACCATTCCTGCAACTCATGGCGTGTGCAGCGTCTACAATGGTGGATCCAGACTATGCACCACTTGCTGATGGCGATCCTGCCACCATCGATTACGTGCAGTACGCTGCTGGTGATCCCCGTGCTAGCCATCCAAACGGACTAGGTTCCTATGTCCTCACTGAGTGGGTACGTACTGGTGGTGAAGATGAGTCAATGACTCTCGAAGCCAACGAGGCCTACTGGGACTATCCAAATCTTCCGAAGACTGACAAAATCATCATCCAGTTCTACGAAGACGAGGCTAGCCTTGCAGCAGCCATGACTGCTGGTGACATTGATGTCGCATACAGACATCTCACCCCGCAGCAAGTGGACGGCTTCCGAGACAATGCCGCCTACACCGTGTGGGAAGGCATTGGCGCTGCTATCCAGTACATGTTGTTCCAACAGAGGATCTATCCATACAATGAAACGATAATTCGACAGGGAATAGCTGCTGCTCTTAACAGGAGCAATGTGGCTGAAACTGTATTCGTTGGAACAGTTGATCCATTGTATAGTATCATTCCTGCGGGCATGGCATTCCACAGGCCTAGCTTTGAGGTCTACGATGATGCAAACTACACCTTCACTCAAACTGCTCTAGCTACCAAAGGCTATAATTCCACGAATAAGCTCGTGATTGAACTATACTATGAGTCCTCAGGACATTATCCATCGAGTGCTGAGCAGGCTGCAGTGTATAAGAGCGATCTTGAGGCAAGTGGAGTCATAACGGTGAATCTCCACAACTACGACTGGCCTACCTATAGGGAACACAGGAATGCTGGAGATATGGATGTCTTCATCTATGGATGGTATCCTGACTTCATTGATCCTGACAACTATGGCTTCTTGCCATTTGCGTCTTGGCTCAATCTGGGATACAACAGCACATATCCACAGGGTGGTATTGACCAGAATGATCTATGGGTAGAAGGACGCAGTGCTGAAGATGATCCTGGTAGGCAAGCAGCTTACTACGCTCTACAGGACCTGCAGGCAGAAGAGTGCTCATGCATTCCGCTCTGGCAGGGTCAGACTAACGCTGTCTCAGTCAGTGGTATCGTTGGTATTGTCCTAGATATTACTGTGGACTTCCGTTACTGGCTGCTAGATTGGAGTACATAGTGCCCACGCTAGAACTAATCAATAATCGGTGCTACTGACTCAGTAGCACCAACCTATCTTTTTGGTTTATCCATCTCCTAGAGGGGACGAGCTATATGCGATATCATCAATGGCTCTCTCCGTATTCCTTAAAACACCGTTACGCTCGTGTCAGAGATAGATTATATAATAGAGGTCTGTAAGATGTCATTAAGGTCCTACATCGTGAGTCGAGTGCTGCTCACAATTCCTATGATAATGCTTCTACTTACACTTGTGTTCATCATACTCAGGATTGTCCCAGGGGATCCCGCTTTATTACACTTTGAGAAGAACGTAGACCCTGAGGTTCTGGCGCAGTTCAGAGCGCATTTGGGACTCGACAAACCTATTCTGGAACAATACTGGGATTACCTGACTGGCATCTTTCGAGGGGACTTTGGACTATCGATGCAGGACTTTGCTCCCATCACGGATCATCTTGTTAGCAGATTCCCAGCCACTGTAGAGCTAACAATCTACGCCATGCTTATCACAGTAGGTCTAGGTGTATTCTTGGGAGTGAAATCCTCAAAGAAATATGATACCAAAACAGACCAAGGAATTAGGCTATTCGGAATTGTCACCTATGCTATTCCAGTGTTCTTTCTCGGAATGATATTCCAATTCATCTTTTCAATATGGCTCGGTTGGTTGCCTACTGGTCAGCGTTTTGACCCTCGACTGCGTGCATATCAACCTGCTCCTATCACCGGGCTTTACACAATCGATAGCCTTCTCACAGGCAATATCATAGGCTTCGTCACTTCAATCAGGTTTCTCATACTTCCAGCTCTTACTCTTGGCCTGATTCTATGTGGTGTCTTCATTCGACTCACCAGAACTAATATGCTTGAAACTCTTCGCCAAGATTTTGTGGTGGCGGCTGAAGCGAGGGGTCTATCAGATCGCACCGTCACATACGGCTATGCTCTGAAGAATGCATTCCTTCCAATCTTGACAATGATTGGCCTTCAATTCGCGATTCTTCTGGCCGGGGCAATTTTGACTGAAACCACTTTCAATTGGCCAGGACTAGGGACATATCTAGTTACCCGTATTGGCTATCGAGACTACACAGCAATTCAGGGTACTGTTGTATTCTTTGGAATTCTAGTCAGCCTAGTGAGCCTCTTTGTCGACATTTTGTATGCCTATTTAGATCCAAGGATACGGCTGTGAGGTGAGAGAATCGTGGGAGATAGGCAAGATACAAAGATTATCAGCGGAATCTTCTATCAACTCAGCCCTAGAAGGGAAACATTCGAGAAGCAGTCGCGAATGTGGTGGGCTATCTTCATCATCGTAGTGGGAGGGTCACTCGCTCTTCTCGCTGGGTTGTTCATTCTCGCAGCTAGGTCAGTAAGTCAGATTGGAATTCAAGTTGTGCTAACCACTTTCCTTATCACGATTGGCATGGCTATTGTTCTAGCGATTAAGGATCTGAAGGTGACCGACCAGGCTCTCACAGTTGCACAGGGATATGCATTATTCTTAGTGATGTGTCTTGTTGTTGCATTGGCAGCATTGCCCCTCAGTATGATTTTCCTCCCAGAGATGGGCTTCCTTCTTTGGGTAGCTATTACCGGTGGAGGACTCACATTATCCTTCGCCTTGCTGGTATTACGCGATTTCTATCCAGAACTTAGGGAGAGAGGTACAGCAGGGATTTTGACAATTTCAGGGATTTTGATTGTATTTGCAATTGTATACATGACTTCCATTGCTCCCTTTATAGTCCCTTATGACCCATTTACAATTAATGCAGGACCAGTGTTAGCTCCACCATCCGACGCCTTTCCTCTTGGCACTACCAACCTTGGACAAGATATGCTAAGCAGAGTACTTGCAGGTGGTGCTACAATGCTACAAGTTGCGGCAATCTCGGTAGCTGTATGTTTCACAATCGGAGTACCTGTGGGCCTGTTAGCCTCGTATAGAGGTGGAATCACAGACCGTCTTCTTTCATTAGTGATGGACAGCATCTTTGCTTTTCCTGGTCTTGTCCTTGCCATTGCCATTGCGGCAATGCTAGGTCCGGGAGCTATCAACATGGCAATTTCCATTGCTGTTGTATACATTCCTTCATATTTCAGAGTCGTCAGAAGTCAGGTGTTGACAATTAGAGAACTGCCATATGTTGAAGCAGCTGTTGTCATGGGCGCCAGAGACCGCGATATCATGTTCCGATATATCCTCCCCAATGCACTGCCCTCAGCGATGGTTGTGATGTCGATTAATTTTGCGGATGCAGTTCTGACTGCAGCGGGATTAACATTCGTGGGCTTAGGTCTTCCAGTTGACATTGCTGATTGGGGTTGGGATTTGACAGCTGGCCGCAACCAAATGATTGTTGGTGCATGGTGGATGAGCAGCTTTCCAGGGCTGATGATTGTCATCCTTGCTCTTGGATTCACACTAGCGGGAGATGGCTTGAACGAGATACTGACGCCTAAGCTTCAGGAGTGATGGATTTGACTGACCTTCTTAGAATCGAGAATCTTGTAGTGGAATACACTACAAGGCGCGGAACGGCTCGCGCTTTGGATAGAGCATCTATCACTATTGAAGAGAACAAGACCCTTGGCTTGGCTGGAGAGTCCGGATGCGGAAAGAGTACACTTGGGAGAGCTATTATGAGATTGGTGCCATATCCAGGTAAGATTATCGAGGGCGATATTTACCTAAATCTGGACCGACCGGTTTCAACTGAAACGGAGGATCTTCCCGCGGGCGAAATCAATCTGATGGAGCTGGATGAGCATCAAATGCGTGCGCTTCGAGGACGCATGATCGCCTATATCTTCCAGGATCCAATGACATCCTTGAATCCTATGCTCAGGATTGGAGACCATTTCATTCAGATCATGCAAGCTCATGACCCGACAATTGAGGATGAAGCTGCACTGGACAGGGCAAAGGAGATTCTGGATGGCTTAGGCATTCTACCTGAGCGAGTTACGGATTATCCTCATCAGTTCAGTGGAGGCATGCGTCAACGCGTGATGATTGGACTGGGTCTTGCTCTTCGTCCAAGGCTACTGATATCTGATGAGCCAACGACCTCATTGGATGTCATCGTGGAAGCCCAAATCCTTGAGCAAATGGCGGAATTGAAGGAGAAATTCAATCTGACCATGATTCTAATCACCCACAATCTGGGAGTGTTGGCACAGACTGCAGATGACATAGCAATAGTCTATGCAGGTCGAATCATGGAACACGCGAGCACTGATGCGCTTTTTGGAGATCCACAGCATCCCTACACCAAAGCTCTGCTTGACGCAGTTCCTGATGTGTCAAAGCCAGAAAAGCAACTCACATGGATTCCAGGAGCACCTCCCGATTTGATTGACTTCATACCTGGATGCATGTATAACCCTAGATGCCCTCATGCGATGGATGTATGTAGAGAGAAAGAGCCACCTCTAATTCCAAGCAAGAATGGAGGAAAAGTTGCCTGCTGGCTGTACTAGGAGGAATGACACTTGAAACTAGTTGAAGTGAGAAATGTCAAGAAGTATTTCCCGGTGCAGAAGGGATTCATCGATCAGATTACTTCTGGCAAACAGACCTATATCAAAGCAGTCGATGATGTATCTTTCTATGTGAAGAAAGGAGAAGTCCTTGGCCTGGCAGGGGAGAGCGGATCCGGCAAGACCACCATGGGCCGACTATGCGTTAGGCTCATTGAGCCAACAGAGGGTCAGATATTGTTTGATGGGCAGGACATTGCACCCCTGAAAGGCAAGCAGCTCCGACTAATGAAAAGAAGAATCCAATTCACCTTTCAAGATCCCACCTCCTCGCTCAATCCGCGGCTTACGGTCGGCGAGGCTATTGCGGATGCTCTCAAGCTGCAGGGGATTGGAGAGAAGGATGAGCAGGAGGGGAGGGCTCGTGCGGTCCTCGAGCGAGTAGGCCTTGCTCCTGCAGCCTCCTTCTACAATAGGCTCCCTCACCAGCTGAGCGGTGGTCAGAAACAAAGAGTTGTATTCGGAAGAGCCATAGTTCTCAATCCCGAGTTCATCGTGACAGATGAGCCAGTAGCTATGGTAGATGTATCAATCAAAGCTCAGATTCTTGAACTTATGATGGATCTGAAGAGAGAGCTAGATTTAACATACCTCTTCATCTCGCATGACCTTTCCACTGCACGACATGTCTGTGATTACATTGCAATCATGTATCTTGGCAAATTGATTGAGATTGCAGACAAGGACCAGATCTATGAGGACCCGCTTCATCCATACAGTCAAGGACTAATGAGTGCAATACCCATTCCAGACCCAAAGGCTCAGAAGGCAGCTGCAATCCCAAAAGGTGAGATTCCAAGTCCAATTGATCCACCTTCAGGGTGCCGCTTCCATCCTCGGTGCCCCAAGGCCTTTGACAGGTGTTCCAAGGAAGAGCCCGAGCTGAAATCTGTTGGAGAGGGAAGGGTGGTTGCCTGTCACCTATATTGACAGGAACCCCCTACCGAGTATTTCTATAGCTCACCGCGACTCTTCTTAATGGCGGCCTGTGCCGCAGCAAGTCTCGCGAGAGGCAACCTATAAGGTGAGCAGGACACGTAGTCCAATCCAATCTTGTAAAAGAACTCGACAGACCTCGGGTCTCCACCATGTTCTCCACACACGCCTATCTTCATCCCTGGTCGTGTCTTTCTTCCTCTGTCTATAGCAATCTCCATTAGCTGACCAATGCCTCGCTTGTCAATGCTTTGAAATGGGTCATTTCGCAGAATATGATCTTCGAGGTATTTGGGCAGAAATGATCCTATGTCATCGCGACTGAATCCAAAGCCCATCTGAGACAGGTCGTTTGTACCAAATGAGAAGAACTCGGCGCTCTCGGCCATATCACCTGCTCTCATGCATGCACGAGGAATCTCAATCATAGTGCCATAGAGGAAGTCTAGCTCGAGACCTGTTTCTTCTTTGAACTTCTCGTAGAGGTCATCGACTCGCATCTTCATGAACTTGAGTTCAGCAGCACCAATAGTGACAGGTATCATGAGTTCTAGCTTGACTTTCTTTCCTTCCCTTATCAGCTCTACTGCGGCATCGAAGATAGCACGCACCTGCATTTCATAGACTTCAGGGTATATGATTCCTAGGCGAACGCCCCTCAAACCCATCATGGGGTTGGCTTCATGAAGGGATTCACCTCTAATGTGTACATCCTCCATAGCAATCCCTAAAGCATGAGCGAGTCTCTCTTGACCAATCCTACTCTGTGGCACAAATTCGTGCAGCGGTGGGTCTAGCAGGCGAATTGTCACCGGCAATCCGTCCATGACCTCTAGAGTTGCTTTGATGTCGCGCTTTACGTATGGTGATAATTCTGCAAGGGCCGCTCTCCTCTCAGTGTTGGTTTTACTGATAATCATCTTTCGAAGAAGAAAGAGTGGTTCATCTGAACCTTCCCCATAAAACATGTGCTCGCTTCTCAAGAGCCCGATTCCTTCGGCACCAAACTCCAGTGCTATCTTTGCGTCCTCTGGCGTGTCTGCATTGGCTCTAATCCCCATCTGCCTGAACTCATCGACCATCTCCATAAACTCTTGTAGACGCGGAATCTTGCTTGAGTCCATCATGGGGAGTTCGCCTTCGTAGATGAGTCCCCTTGTGCCATTCAATGTCATGACATCTCCCTGTCGGTAGATTTTGCCATTCACTGACATGCTTTTGTCAAAGGGATCAATCTCAAGAGCGGAAGCTCCCACAATGCAAGTCTTTCCCCAGCCCCTGGTGACCAACGCAGCGTGGCTGGTCATTCCTCCTCGGGCAGTAAGGACTCCGATTGCAGCGCGCATGCCTTCAATATCTTCAGGGCTTGTTTCTTCTCTGACAAGAATGACGCTTTTCCCCTGACTGGCCCATTCTACAACGTCTTCTTGTGTAAAGACAATTTGGCCAACTGCTCCGCCTGGGCCAGCGGGAAGTCCTTGCGCAATTGGAGTCTTCTTCTTCTCCTCCTCTGGATCAAGAATTGGATAGAGAAGCTGGCCGAGCTGGGCTGGGCTAATCCGCATCACAGTGGTTGGCTTGTTGATCATTCCACTCTCCAGCATGTCCATCGCAATATTCAATGCCGCAGTCGCAGTTCTCTTCCCAACTCTATGTTGCACTAGGAACAAGCGACCTTGCTCAATCGTGAATTCGAGATCTAGCATGTCTCTTGAATCATCTTCAAGGGTCTTTCTGATGCCAACAAGTTCTTCGTATAATTCAGGCATTTCCGCCTGGAGTGTCGGCAGGTCCTTGTTCTGGTCATTCTTGCTTTCATCATTCATTGGATTTGGAGTTCGAATTCCTGCTACAACATCCTCTCCCTGTGCATTGAACAGACACTCTCCATAGAACTTGTCTTCACCTGTAGCAGGGTCTCTAGTGAATGCTACACC
>JBHLQS010000087.1:0-10925 GCA_048883405.1 Candidatus Thorarchaeota archaeon | reverse complement strand
GTGATGGAGCGCTCCCTCGTAATAATCAAGCCCGATGGCACAATAAGAAGAACTGTTGGTGCCCTCGTTGTCAAGGCCCTCATGGAATGTGGATTCCGCGTAAAGGCTTTCAAGGAGATGAAGGTCTCTGAGTCGTTAGCCAAATTGCATTATGATATCCATAAGGAGAAGCCCTTCTTCCCTTGGTTGGTTGAGTTTATCTCTTCAGCTCGAGTCTTGGCAATGATTTTGGAGGCTGATGACGTCATACAGGGCGTTCGTGATGCGCTTGGCGCTACATTTGTGCAGAAGGCCGATCCAGACTCTCTTAGAGGAAAGTACGGGATCTGGTCTGGTATCAATATAGCACATGCCTCAGACGGACCTGAAACTGCAACCACTGAGATCGCCCTGTGGACCAAGGAGGGCGGTCTAGAAGAGTCCGAGGACGCTGAGAAAGCAGCCGAAGCATATGTCGAGAGATACGCTCCTGCGAACATGGACTTGACCAAAGAGATTCGTGACTTGGTCGAGTCGTCAATCGATGTGAATGACACATCAACTGCCGTCCTAGACTCTCTCGAAGACTTATTCGGAAGGGACTCAGAGGGCGTTACCGAGAGTGAAGTCAAGGCCCTCGCACTGGCTGTCTTTGACTTCATCAAGGAGGAAGTCGAAAAGAAAGAGTAGAGACCTTTGGTGGTACCGGTGTGCCACCTAGGTCATCCTTATTGGTTGAGAAGCGCATCTACTTTGCTTTTCCGCCTTTTTGGAAGCCTTTAGTCCATTTTGTAGCCCTAGGCTTCATCCTACGCTTGAGTCTAGCTACTTTGCACTTGTTTGAGCAGAACCACAGTACTGCGCCGTCCTTTGTCTGTACAAAGGCAGACCCAGTTCCAGGTTCAATGTCCTTATCACAGAAACTACAGCGTTGGGTGCCTACCAATCCATTAGCGCCTCCTCATCTTACGTGCTTCACGCTCAGTCTCACGAAGAATGAGAATATCACCCATTCTGACCGGTCCCTTCACGTTTCTTGTAAGGACTCGTCCCTTATCCCTGCCCTCCATAATCTTGACTCGAACCTGAGTGATCTCTCCGGTCACTCCTGTTCGACCCAGCAACTGAATGACTTCGGCGGGGATTGCTGGGGTTACTACTTCTTCATCGTCTTTCTTGCTCATTGAAGGCCATCACCTAAGACTTACTTGCGCAGAGCACCAATCTTCTCGACAACATCAGTCAAGATATCCTTGGCTTTTCCTTCAACAACAATGGCAACAGCAGCTGTGGGTCTTTCAATACCTGCAGCATTTCCTAGATCTCTCTTGCTGGGTACAAAGATGTAGGGTGCTTTCCTATCATCACACAGACCTGGGATGTACATGATTACCTCTTCGGGTTCAACATCCTCTGCAACAATCACTAAGCGAGCAAGTCCTCTCTCGATGCTCTTTGTTGTTTCGTTAATTCCTTTCTTGATTCTGCCAGTGTCTTTGGCAACTTCAAGTGCCTCCAGGGCCTTTTTCTGAAGCTCTTCAGTAGCTTCCCATTCAACGAATGACGGCTTTGGCATTTTTCTACCTCTGTTCTCACTTCATTGGTATGAATAAGATAGACACATCCAATCTAGGATGCGTTCTCATCGGCCCAATCTTCAACTTCTTTTAAAACTGTCGAAGTGTCATGCCACCTAGTAGTAGTTCAAGTCTTTCATAGTCTGAAGAATCTCTGCATCATCAGCTTCTTGATGTTGAAGGACTGAATAGCGATCTCGTCGAGTCATTATGTCCAATGCGTGATGAACATTGTCAAGAAATTGGTCAGATGATAGGTCAAAATCAGAGAGCTTGGAGGGCATTTTATGGTCAGCTAGGAATCGATGCATACTCTCAGCTTTGTAATCGCTATAGCCTGCTTTCTCGAGGTAATGGACACACAGTGGCATGGCAAAAGCGACTTGGAGGCCATGTAAGTCAGTAGGCGTTCTGTCCATTGCATGAGAAATTGCATGTTCTGTGCCGGAGCAAGGTCTTGAACTCCCGAAGATGCTCATCGCTCTTCCTGAGTCGATTTCAGCTCGGACTAGAGTCCCTAGACTCTCATCTTGCAGAATTGATTCAAGTGCCGACTTGACCAGACTATAGACCCTTTTATCGAATGGTTCGCCTTTCTTCTCGTAGGCAAGGCGCCACTCACCAAGGCTGGAGGCTTTACAGACGATGTCACCAATTCCAGCTAGTCTGAGTTTAGGAGGCGCTCTTTCAATGATGGAGAGATCCGCAATCACGCCTATAGGGCCTTTACATTTCTCTGAATATCTATATCCATCATGACTCACTGATGCAACATCACTGGCTATTCCATCGTGAGATGCTGCTGTTGGAACTGCAATCCAGTTGAGATTGGTATCCCTTGCCAGGAGCTTAGCGGTATCGATGCTCCGCCCTCCCCCAAATCCCAGAATAACGTCCCTTCCACTGGCCCTGGAAGTATTGCCCCTTTCATACTCCGATACTAATAACCAGGCAACTTCTCCGCCCATGAAATCCTCAACAACTTCTCTATACTCTTCATGCAATAGCTCATCGGTCACAAAAATCGGCTTTCTGTAATCCTCCAAGAAGTCGTCGACCTTACTCAGAGCCCCTTTTCTAATCACTATGAATTGGGGATCCACAATTGACATATCAACAACTCCAAAGGGGTGGCGGTCTATCCCTTGTTAAGCTCTTCTGTTGGGCGCCCAATTTCAAAAGCGTCTAGCTTCTCTCAGTAGGCTTAAGTATCACATCGAGCCGCCCCCGGGCAGCAGTTAGTGTTACCTGGGAAATACATCAGCTGATATGTTTGCTATCTAACAGCTGACGTGATGACCATTTAATTGGGAGTCTAGAATCATGACCCGCTATGTCAAGGTCGCGCTCATGGGCTCTGGTTTCGCAGGCAAGTCCACCCTGATCAAGCTTCTCACTGATGGCACACAGAAGCTAAAGGTGAACTATCAACCGACAGCGGGGATGGATTGCGGAACCATCACTCTAGACAGTAATACCAAGGTTTCACTGGTCGAGATGGGTGGCCAGTCTCATTTTGAGTTCATGTGGGCGGATTTGATGAGGGGCAGTATGATGGTGGTATTGGTCACTGAAAGTAATCCCAAGGCTGTTCTCAAGACCCGCCAGCTCCTTCACAAATACAAGGAGAAGTTCAATGGCGCTCGAGTGATTGCTATAGCGAATAAGCAGGACGTTCCAGGGTCAATGAAGCCACAGACGGTACAGGATTTGCTCGGAGTACCAACATATGGAATGGTGGCGATTGACCCTAAGCAGCGTATCCATGGATACAAACTAATTGTTAATGGTCTAAAAGACATGATTCGTGTGGCTGCATAGTCTATTCTCATCTTTTGGAGTGCCTTGGCGCTCCTGAAACGAAGTCCTAAGGTAATGCTTTTATACAGACCCCCATGTGATGAAATCGCCCAGGGCATGGGCGAGAGAGCTATTAGGCAACGCCTTGTAGCGAGTCCGTCCGGGATAATGTGTTTTGGGTGAACACTTCCACGGTCAGGTGAGCCAATGGATATAATGATCATACACCGGCAAGATGATGTACTTCACTTCCTTGTGGAAGGCATTGACGTTGCATTTGCTAATGCACTTCGGAGAACAATGCTTACCCGTGTGCCTGCAATGGCAATTGATGAGGTGCTTGTGCTTGAGAATACCAGTGTCATGTATGACGAGATTCTCGCTCACAGACTTGGTCTAGTACCTCTCATCACTGATCTAGAGAGCTATAATCTCCCTCAGGATTGTGACTGTGAGGGGAAGGGTTGCAGTCTCTGTCAGTGCACGCTCACTCTCGAGAAGGAGTCGGGTAGTGAAGAAGTAGTAGTCTACTCGGGAGACCTTGTTTCACAAGATCCCAAGGTGTTTCCTGCAAGTGGAGAAATTCCTCTTGTCAAACTTGCACCTAACCAGAGACTCATCGTAGAAGCGTACGCACGTCTGGGCACTGGCCTTGAGAATGCCAAGTTTCAACCAGTATCCACCGTGGCATACAAGTACGTTCCCATAGTTGAAATTGACAAGGACAAATGCACAAAGTGTGAGGCATGTGTGGAGGTCTGCCCGAAGAAGATTTTCGTAATCGATAAGGACACACTGGCTACCCAGAACACCTTGGACTGTACCATGTGTGAGTTATGTGTTCAGGAATGCGAACCAGGGGCAATTGCAATAGGTTCTAAGAATGACGCCTTTCTTTTCAAAGTCGAGTCATCCGGTGCACTTTCTCCCGAGGCAATCGTTGAGAAAGCCGCAGACACGCTAAAGAACAGAATCAGAGTGTCTCTCGACTTTGTTGGCAAATTATGAGGTGAATACAATTGGTAAAATCAGGACCAACTGACCCCAATACTCGTGCACTCATCAATGCACTGAGAAAGACATCTACCAAACATGATGCAAAGGTATGGAAGAGGGTCGCGGAGCTGGTGTCACGTCCCGCCAGAAAACGAGCTACAGTCAACATTGGAAAAATCGGACGCCATACACAGGCTGGTGATGTGGTAGTGGTCCCAGGAAAGGTACTGGGCTCTGGAGACCTACCCCACAAGGTGACAGTGGCAGCGCTAAACGCTTCTGCCTCTGCCCGATCAGTCATTGTTGGAGCAGGAGGATCACTAATCACTATTGACGAACTCCTGACGAAGGTTCCAAAGGGTAAGGGAGTGACAATTATCGTTTAGGTGGTTTCAATGAGCGAGAAAGAAGTAATAGTCTACGATGCCGAGAATATGGTCATTGGGAGATTGGCCTCGAAAGTGGCAAAGGCTGCCCTCCTTGGCAATAGTGTGGCTATAGTGAACGTTGAGAAAGCTATAATCACTGGTGACAAGTATACAGTCATTGAAGCCTATAAGGAGAAGTTCAAGATTCGTACCTCCTATAATCCACGAAAAGGACCATTCCATCATCGTCGTCCAGACAAGATGGCCCGGAGGATTATTCGAGGCATGTTACCATGGCCCACCCCCCGTGGGAAAGCGGCCTACAAGAGAATACAATGCTTCATCGGCATTCCAGAGAAGTATGCGGAATCAGAGAAGATTGTTCTCGAAGGCTCTAAGTACAAGAGCCTACGACAGAAGTACATCACAATTGAAAACCTGAGCCATGAACTCGGATGGAGAAACCCGGAGGTCGTCTGAAATGGCAATTAGAGTAGTCGTTTCAACTGGAAAGAGGAAGACGTCCCTAGCAAAAGCCACCGTCAAGAACGGTCGTGGGCGTATTAGAATCAATGGAAGGCCTCTTGAGATACACCAGCCCGAGGTCGCAAAGATGAGAATCATGGAGCCCCTGATTATCTTCGGTGAAGGTTGGAAGAAATATGACATAAGAGTGCGTGTTCGTGGCGGAGGCGTCATGAGTCAAGCTGATGCGGTACGAATGTCCATTGCAACTGGTCTGTTTCGAATGAGCCAAGACTATGAAGCACGCTCTCGCATGCTGGAGCATGACAGGACCATGCTAGTCGGGGATCCCCGACGTACAGAGCCAAAGAAGTTCGGAGGGCCTTCAGCACGCTCCCGATATCAGAAGTCTTACAGGTGAGGCATAATTATGATAATACCAATTCGATGTTTTACGTGTGGAAAACTAGTAGCTGACAAGTATGAGCAGTTCAAGCGTCAAGTTCGCCAAGGAGAAGACCCAGCAGTCGTCCTAGATAACCTGGGGCTTCATAGATATTGTTGTAGGAGAATGCTGTTGTCTCATATCGATATCATTGATAGCTTCATGGCTTTCGCTACAACAGAGGCTGTGGAGGGTAAATAGGATGAGTGAGACAGAGATTCCAGAAGCCGAGCTCTTGACACCAATGGATAAGTACCTGGCTGCAGGGTGTCATATTGGAACGCAGGTAAAGACCCAAGACATGGATCCTTTTGTCTATCGGCAGCGCCCAATCGGACTCTACGTCCTAGATGTGAGAAAGACTGACGAGCGAATCAGAACCGCTGGCAAGTTTATCGCCCGGTTTGATTCCTCCAAGATAGTTGTGGTGTCAGGTCGTGTTTACGGAAAGCGTCCTGTAGAAACATTTGCATATTACATTGGGGCGAATGCCTTTACTGAACGATTTGTACCAGGGACACTCACAAATCCCAATATTGCTGGTCCTAGGGTGTATGTAGAGCCTGAGCTCGTTATTCTCACTGACCCTCGTACAGACCAGCAGGCCCTATCCGAGGCGGCAAGGATTGGCGTACCAGTGATAGCACTATGTGATACTGACAATCAGACAACCAATGTGGACCTCGTGATTCCTTCGAACAACAGAGGTCGTAAGGCACTAGCGCTCGTCTATTTCCTACTCACACGTCAAGTGTTGCGGGAACGCGGCACACTCTCAGAGGAGGAGGAAACCGCATTTACAGCTGAGGACTTCGAGCCTCAGGTCCAACGGTTCTAGGTTTCATGAATGGAAACGATGCCTCGATCGGCGTCGACCTCCACTCTTTGTCCTGTCTTTATCCTTTCAATCTCGATACTGTCTACAGTCGGAATCTCAGAGATTATGCTACCGACAGCGATGACAGGATCGGTCTCCTTGTTTATTATTGCTGCAGGAGCTTTCTCAGCTTTCTTCAATGCGTATAGGACGTATGAGCCAACGGTCGACCCCTTGCCGCTCGGCATCACCAATACCTTTCCAGCTACTGACTTACCTTCCAAGGGGTGGTCTTTCTCAACCACTTCACCCGTTTCCGGATCAACTCCTCCGTAGAAACTGATGTCAACAGTCGTCACCAGTGCATCTCCCTCGGCTTTCCCCTTGTAGATCTTGCGTCCTTGAAACTCAGTCATTTGAGCGCCTCCTTGATACATTCATCCACGGCTCTAATCTTGATATCGAACTTGTTCTTTCCCCTTGCATAGAAGCACGCCTTTGCGGAGTCAGTCATAAGTCCCTTGAATCGTCCTTTGAGCGGTGCCACTGCACAACAGGCATCACTCACTAGATATGCCCCCGCCTTCTCTATCTTATCATAATATCCCATCTTGATGGCAACGTCTTTCGTTGGCTTCGCCGTAGTAATCCAGACAGTCTTTCCATCAGCCACTTTCTTTCCATCAAGCATCTCTGCTATCCTCGCAATATCGTTTATACTAGCATGAGGACAACCAACACTGATGAAGTCAATCTCTGCATCTTCATCATCAAGTTCCTGTCGTGCTCTCTCAAGATCTTCCTGAGTCACTGTTTCGGTGGTGTCCGGTATAGTTGTACGGTTTGGTGTAATCCCTTCCATATGGAAAAGCGCAACTCCACCATATGTGGCCACCGAAGCGCAAAACGACCTCAACTGGTCAGTAGTCGCATGAGAAATACCGGTTATGTAGGGAATACTCTTACCAGTTCCATCACCAATCACCTTGCCAAGTAGGCCGAAGTCATCTGTGTTTCTCAATTCAGGTTTGACTTCATATCCCACCTGTGCCATCCGATTCTTCTCAAGATGAAACCCATATTCTGCGGTCTTTCCGGTCAACGCAGAGGCCAGGGCACTAGGACCACCTTCCCTGTTAGTAAGAGCGCCAATCACAGAGTTGGCAAAGCATACTGCTGAGGACTCAGCCCAAGCGATGTGTTCACCATAGTGGGGTAGATTGCCAATCAGGTATGGCGTACATGTGCAGGTGGTCACAACCCCCATCTTCGCAAATGCATCGACCACTCTCTGCTGGTTCTCAGCGAACTCCTCACTGATTCCATGTTTCTCCCACTCCAGCAGATCCATCCCAGCAGGATTCAGTGTGGTCAAAACGCGAGTCTGGCCGTCCTCAGCCATCTCTGAGAGATACTCCAGTCCTGCCTCTCCAAGATTATGATATGAAACGCCTGCGATCTGAACGCTTGTGACAGGTATCAGCCGTTCAGCTCCATAGATATCTCCCAGGGTCGTGATTATCTCCATCGCCTTCCGGGTTGCCTTTCCATGCTTTCCCTCAAGCATGTCTTTCTCATCATCTGTGAGTCCAAGTCCCATCTCAGTCACCCAAGAACTTCTTCAAATCAACCTCTGGAAACTCTGCCTTGTCAAAGCTCTTTCCCTTGGTATCCAAGGTCTTAGTGCAGTCAAAGCCAATCTTAGTGGTTATCTTTGTGCCTGGTTCAGCACTCGGGTCCAACGAGCTACCCGGCTCAGGGTCCTTGATTAGCAGATCCACATCACCCTGGAACCTGGTCGCCATGGCCCACTCTCTCTCCTCCTCGTTGTAGATGTCGATGTCCTTATCATAGACCCAGACATGCTTGGCACTCTTATGCCCCTGAAAGGCTCCCTCAATTGCCTTCAACCCATCATCATCGTGTTTTTTCTCTATCTGAACAGCGATATGGAGCCAGCTCGATCCGCCCGGAGTGATATTGACATCGAGGACATTGACGCCCTTCTCCTTGATGCTTCTAAATACAGTGGGTTCTCTGGGCATTCCCATCAATACCTTATGCTCAGACCTACCCGGCAACAGTCCCTGCCAAATCGCGGTCTTACGGTGTGTTATCTTCTTGACCTCAAAGATGGGTTCTTGACGGACAACATCGACGGTTTCAGTCAGATCAATGAAGGGCCCCTCGTCATGTCTCTCCTCAAGTACTACCCTTCCCTCAAAGATGAACTCAGAGTCTGCAGGTATCATCAGGTCTACTGACTTTGCTTTTGTGACCTTGATTGGCTGGAGTGCATTGGCGATTTCCAGCTCATCAACTCCAGTTTCCACCGACGTGGCGGCAGCTACAAGCACTTCAGCAGTATTCCCGATGCAGTATGCCACCTCAATCTCGCCATTTCGTTCAAGAAACTTGTGAAAATCGCGGCCGCGTACCACTCTCGTGACCATCTTGTCCTTGCCAATCTGCATTGCACGATGGAAATCCAGATTCTGTCCATACTCTGGATCCTTTGATACAACCACGCCTGACGATATGTAAGGTCCGCCATCTACCTCATTATGCAAGAGAATTGGATACTTGTCGAGATTAATCTCATCAGCAACAACCTCTTGGCAAGCTGCTTTTTCTGTTATCTCTGGAGGGCTACGTTTTTCAATCGCAGAGGCAAGAGTGGGGATTAGCTTGCGGGTCTCTATTGCAAAATAGTCTGCAATCTGTCCCTTTGTGCAGAAGAGATTTCCAGCGACCCTGAACTCGACTTCCTTCACATTCTCGAATAGAACCGGTTCGGGCTCCAATGCCTTTAGAACACCAGCAATCTCAAGGTTTTTCGAGATCTCCTTATGAACCGTCTTGAGCTTCCCTGCCTTCGCTAGATTTTCTATATGCTTTTCAAGTATCATTAACACACCTCAGCTAAAGTCCGAATGTAGTATTGTAGACAAATGGTGAACCCCACTTCTCAAGAGCGCCTGAAACCTGTTTCTGAGTTTCTGCATCAGGAGTCACCGATATCATGTTTCCTCCCCGTCCTGTACCTGTAACTTTCGAGCCAATAGCCCCGTTTCTCCTAGCTATCTCGACCATTTCGTCCAATTCCTTGCATGAAACTGTCAATTCCTGCAGGAGTTCATGGTTTCTGTTCATCAATGACCCAACTCGGTCTATGTCAAGTCTATTGAGAGCATCACGTGCTTCATGAACTAGATCTTTGTACTCTGAGGCAATTTCATCGAACCACTTGGGGTCTTTCTCTTTCTTGGCCCTGACATCCCCCACCACCTCTGTGGTACTAGCTGTTAGACCGGTTGATGCTATCGTCAAATGCATTGAATCGGATAGCTTCATCTTCTCAAAGGTCGGGGGCCCCCCATCAAGGTCTCTGATGTACCAGATAAGCCCTCCAAAAGTTGACGCGGTATTGTCAATCCCTGATGGGGTACCATGATATCCTTTCTCACCCTCAAATGCAATCTCGTTTATCCTGTCGTCGTCAAATCCAAGGCCAAACTCGTCATTCAATGCACGAGCCAAAGAAACACAACTGGCTGCACTGGCTCCAAAACCTGACGCGCCGACCAGGTCGCCCTCATACTCGATAAAGATTCCCTTGTCACTAAGGTCGATGCCGGCAGCTTCTATCACATTGTTGATTGAAACGACCTGTTCATCTAACTTCTTGGCCTTATAGCCTGGAACCTCAGGTCTTCTGTCATCAAGCCGCCAGCCAAGGTCTTTGGATCGGCTAACGTATGCTCTGGTCTTTGAGGATATCCCTGCAGCCAGTGCAGGAAGTCCATAGACCACGAAATGCTCGCCGAATAAGATACTCTTACCGAATCCTATGCCTTCGCCCATTCTCTCACACTCAGTCCCTGAGATTTGCAGTCGGAAGGCGTAGCGTCACTTTTGAACTCTTCCTTAGTCCCCAATCTGATGGTTTAGTACGCAAGACTCTTGTCTTGTGATGGAGATGGAGTATTCAACATGAAAGTCCTGGATCTCTTCTCAGGTGCTGGTGGCTTTTCCTCAGGCTTTGCAGATATGAGAAACACGCATCTTGCTGTAGACATTGATCCATTAGCGTTGGAAACCTACTCTTTGAACTACCCCTCAGCCAAGGCAGTTCAGCGAAACATCGGAAGTCTTCATTCGATAGAATTGGAGCATGAGCTCGGAGGAATACCTGACATCATCATAGCATCTCCGCCATGTGAAGAGTTCAGCCAAGCCAATCCAGACAGTGCGAAATCTGCTGCTGAGAGGATATACGGGACTGGTACTGCACGTCTCTTGCTCGACACAATTAGGATAATCGGTGACCTAACACCTGAGGTATTTGTCATCGAAAACGTGGCTGCTCTCGTGAAGGCTGGAGGTAGAGAGATTGTCCGCCGTGAGCTTGAGAGGGTTGGGATTGATGATGTGTGGTTCAATCTAGTGCGAGCGCATCATCATGGCAATCCATCCAA
>JBHLQS010000086.1:0-11004 GCA_048883405.1 Candidatus Thorarchaeota archaeon | reverse complement strand
CTCACTGCAGCGTCGGCAGTCTTCAAGGACACTGAACGAAAAGGTCATGCTGACATTGATCGGATTGATGGTGGTCAAGAACCTGACGAGTTCAAGGCACTCTTTGATGACTTCCAGTTGACTGATGAAGATACAGAAAGCATCCTGAAGAAAGTGCAACTAGAAACCCATGAACACAGACTCTGGAGAGTCCATCGCGAAGGAGATGACACGTATTTTGCAGAGGTTCCTGTGACCCGTGATTCTCTAAGAAGCGATGATGTGTTTCTCCTGGATGCATGGGAAGACATCTATGTCTGGCGAGGGTCGGATGCAAGTGCCAGAGAGAAGTTCGATGGCACAATCCTAGCTCGACAATATGATGCCGAACGAGTGGGAGTTCAAGAGATAGAACTGGTTGAGGAAGGAAGTGAGCCAGATGAGTTCTGGAAGTCCTTCTAATCATATCTCCCTTATACTAGTCTATAATGACCAACTCGGGGTTCGTAGAGAACCCCGCTATCTTTCATTTTCTCTAGTGCTTCAGCTGCAACATGTCGTTCTACACCAGCCTCCGCAGCTATCTCGTCCAATGTAGGACCAAGGAATCCGCTTCCGCCTGTATCTAACTTCTTCAAAGCGCGGAGCACCTTAGTGTTGAACCTGTGAATTGGTCGATCCTTGCCCCAATCTCGCTCAGTTTCACTCTTGAGTTGAGTGAGTTCCATAAATTCCTTCAACGCAGGCTCGAGCACTCGGTCCCACGATTGTTTGATGTCTGTGGTCGTTATCTTGTCTTTCCAATATGCTCTTGCAGTGGAACGGGCAAGTCGTATTGCTCCGAGGGGCCTTCCATAAGCGTCTGCATCCAAGATATGACCTCTCGCAAATGCAGAGTCGTCAAGCCCAAAGCTCTCCTTTAGACCTTCAAGCTTGGAAAGGATATGCTTTGTGCCAGACTCAATACTCCGCTTTGATATCACGGGGTTCATCATTTGGAAAGTGATTGCTGACTTCAATATCGGAAGTCTGAGATAGGATGGATTTGTGGTTTCAATCCAGAAGTCCTCCGATGCTAAAGCAAGCGGCACATCAGGCAAAGCCGCAGTCTCTTGAGTCGTGAGGGTACCCAAGGAAACCTCCCTAAAACCAGATCTATCTTGCCGACTCACACAGAGCTCTTCCATTCCCTTTTTGCCAGGATACCCAATGTCCAGTCTCCATATCCGGGGAGTGGAAACCCTGATGCCACTCACATTCCGAGTCTTGGCCCACTTTCCACGAAAGGTAGTGGGCAAGATTTGGTGCATGAACCTCATAAGCCGTTGAACCTGGGGCTTGGACGCTATAGCTTGAATTCCTGCAGTAAGGCCTCCCACACTCTCCTGAAAGGGAGGGCTTGATACAAATAGACGGGCGAACACTTGCTTGCTCGCTTCAGCCATACCAACATTTTCAAACAATAGACGAGAGAGACCCTTGAGATTCATTGGCGGATGTATGTCTGCTAGATAGTCTTCTGTCGATGACTCAAAGGAATCAGCCAATATTGCGGCTGGAGAAGGCTTGTTGCGTTCCAAGTAGTCTGGAAAAGCAATTCGTTTACCTGTGACCTCAATCCTTGCACCTTCATTCGGGGGTTCAACATCATCAGGCAGTTGGACGAAAATACCTTCAACTAGCCATGGACTTGGAGTCAGAAGAAAGAGGGACTTGACAGAGGTGTATCGAACAAACCCATGGTAGTGATATCTGGCTCCGGATATTCGATGCTTGAACTGCTGTTGCAGCTTAAACTCCCAATTGGCCAGCTCTGAACCAAACTGTCTATCGAAGACATCACTCGCTGCACTCACATCTGCCAGCCTATCTTCTGATTTATCAAGAAGGTCGTAGATGTCTTCAGCACTCAATGCTTGGCCTCCATTCTATTCCTCTAGTGTCCTTCACATCTGCAAATGAGTACAAGGCTTTACCTTTTCCCCTCCTTCTCTCTTCGAAGGTACTCACGATATGCGTTTGGATATGCCTCTGCTAGCTCATCGATTGTTGGAAGACGGCTGGCATAGGGGGCATAGTATTCGCCCAGAGCCACTGAGGATACTTCGGATTCAATCACTGGTTTGAGCCGCTCGTTAATCTCATATCCGACATAGTGTCTCCAGCTGGTCTTCGCAGCAACAGCTGTGGTGCCATTGCCCATGAAAGGGTCAAGGATTAGGTCTCCGGGCTTCGAGGAGTAGTCAATGCATCTACTCACCACTTCTAATGGAAGTTTAGTGCTGTTCTTGATTTCTCCGGCTCTATACCTGCGTTTCACCGGCCATACATCCTCAGGATAGTGCTCTATCTTGTTGAAGAAGTAGCTTTTTGGATTCTTGACCAACAGCAGGACGTGGTAATGACTGGTGACGAATCGTCTCTTGGTGAATACTCCAAAAGGGTAGTGCCAGACTATGTGATTCAGTGTTGAGAGTCCGACCTCTCTTGCGCCACTCAAGACGGGTTCTAGATTCGTCCATCCACTGAAGATGTAGATAGATCCTTCATCCTTGAGTACCCGTGGCAACTCACGGATCCATCCTTTCGTGAATTCAAAATAGGACCCGTTCACCTCTTCATAGTCTTCAACAACTAGCCTCTCATCTCTGTTGTATACACTGCTTTTTCCGTCGAAGTCAATACCAAAGGGAGGATCTGCTATTACCAAGTCAATAGAACCTTCTGGAAGCCTACCCATACCCTGAATGCAATCCTCGTAGAATATTGTGTTTAACTCGATTTGCTGCGTAGCTCCAACACGATCGTCATAGAGCGCTCTGGCTTCATCTATTGTCCAGTCATATGTGGGTTCGAAGTAGAACTCGGCAAGATTCGGGATGTACCGTTTTGACCGACGCCGAGCAGGTGATTTTTCTTCTCCTTCCTTAGAGTGGACTGTCATAAGGAGCCTCGCTCCATAGTCGCATATGGACCTCTTAAAGCATGTGACTAATCATTGGATTGAGCGCTGTTCATAGCAATTCTGATGGGTCGACTCCTCTGGCAATCGCTTTTTCAGTCATCCAATCCATGAACTTCTCGGGTGGTACCTTTTCACCCCTATCCGGTCGGGGCACAAGTTGAAGGGCACCCTCAGGACAAGATATGGCACATACCCCGCATCCAACGCAACGATCTGTATTTACAACACTAATATCCTCAGGAACATCAAGTGCCGCGAATTGACATCTATCCACACATGTGCCGCATCCTGTGCAAAGGTCATTGTCGACCTCAATCAGGAAGCCGGATTTAACGAATGCGTGGGGCTGTTCATGCTGTGTAAGGCCTCTAAGGACTCCGCAGCAGCATGTGCAACAATTGCAGATGTATGTCTGGCCGGTCTGAATATTCATACTGCAGTGAACAAGTCCAGCCTCTTCTGCATCTTTCAGGATTTTCAGGGCTTCCTCCTTGGTGACTACTTTCGTCAGCTCGTCATTATCATAGGCATTCTCCCTCTTGGGAGCAAACAGAAGACAAACAGAAGTTGGGTATTTGCAGGGCTCACCCACTAATTCTTTCTGCCTTTTACAGATACACTCCCTTACACCCCAAGACTTTGCGGTCTCAATGAGATGCTCCGCCCTCTCATATGGATAGATTTCAAGGTCAGTTTCTACAGCGCTGTTGACAGGTATTACCTTGAAGATGGGAGGATCTGTGGTGAACATGTCACCAATACCTTTCGCCGCATTGTAATAGGCCTCATAAAGCTGGGCGAATTCATTGTCCATTCTGCCTAGCTGCTCTTCATATATTCCTACAGCAAACGGAATCAGAGCGTATCTTCTTCCAGTGCTGGAGTTCCAAGCACGAATCTGGCCCTTATGTGCCATTGTTTCCAATTGCTCCTTTAGAGCCGCAGGATCCCGGTCTAGTCGGGCACTGAGGTCTTCAACAGTTTCACCCATCAGCTTCATCTGGCTAGCCAAATCGGCTTCAGATTCCTCGAAAATCCACTTCAGTAGTCTAATGTGACTCCTATCTGGGACCGCGGGAAACCCATTTGGGATTTTATCGAGCGTTGCTGCAAGTCGTTCATACGCTTCATCTGACATTGTTGCGCTCTCCTCGTTCTTGCTATTATGGACAGTCCAATGTAATTCCTAGAGGGCTTAGTTCCTCATTGACTTTGACTAGGGTTTCTTGGCAGCTATGACCTTTGCCTAGCAGCACATGCGTCAAGGTCATCTGATATGGTGGCAGAAAGGGAATATCACTGGCGTTTAAAATGCTCTGGTATTCGTGTTTTATCTTCTCATCCTGGAGAAAGGCTTCCATTTGCGGTAGAGTGCTGCCATTCTCAAGTATCATGTTTCTGATTTTCTCAAGGAAAAGGTCCTTTGGAACATTTACTGACTCTCCAAAGAGCCGTTTGACATTCTTCTCAAACCATTCACGAATTCGATCGACTCTACAATACGGAAGGACCACTACCTCCTCTTCTCCATAGGGCATCACACGGACAAGGCTTCTCTTCTCCGCAGAGAATACAAAATCAGGTAGATTGTTAAAGCCTACATCTGAGATGTCCAAACCTCTTTCTTGGAGTTCTTCATTTAGTTCAGGTAGTGTGAGGGGGTGTCCCTCATCAATTCCTTCCTCGACCACTCGAACAAGGAAATCAAAAGCCTCTCTGTTCTCTTCAGATAGTTTCGACATATCATCTGAGAGCGTTTCGGGGAGCTTCAAAATAGTCCCTGGTAGTTCTCCCTCCTTGACGATATAGCCCTCAGATTCAGCCCATCCCACAAACTCATTCCAACTCAGAAATCCCAGCTCTCTCTCGCTAAAGCCTGGATTGAGCGAGGACATGACATACTTCACATTTCCAATGCCTGGCTTATTCCCTGCATCTATTATTGTCCGGATTGCATCATGAAGCTTCCCCCCCATAATGCGTCTCATCTCAGTAATGCTTCGAACTCGCTCTTGGCACTCTCCGACTTCAGGACAATCCAAAGAGATTCTCCTGAAAGAATGTATGTCAGTATACTTGGTTGCGAGGTCAGTGAGCTCACTTGCCGTTATGATTGGATTACTTATGATCCAAAGACCAAGCCCGCGTTGCTGGATTGCTCCTGCGATGAGCTTGAAATCGCCATCACCTGTGATTATGACATAGCAGGTTGTTTCAGGGTAATGGACCATATGATCCATGATATAGGCGGCCATCTTGTAATCTGCAGCATTGTCTCTACTGTCAGGCACGTGGATTACGTCGTAGCCTAGGTTATGTAGCTCCTCCGCCATCCGCCGTCGATTGGTCCAATCAGCAAAGACGTAAGCCTTCACGAGTGTTCCAGCCTCACGAATCCTCCTAGTCAACTCTCTATGCGTGCCGAAGTCTTCATGGACGTTCTCGAAGTCCCAGAAGACAGAAAGATGATTTCTGGAGTCTGCATCAGACATAAACTGCCACCAATCATGGAGCAGTAGTGGATTGGCCTATAAACACTACTGCACTGATGGAATGATTGTAGCATGGACAAGTCATTTGTCAGGCCTAATGTGCATTGGATACCAAGTATCACCTATGGAGATTAGAAGATTGGAGAGAAGACTCTAGCCGACGCTAAAAATGCCACAGAGGAGTATGCAGAAAGAGTGGAAACAGAACTCTTTGGAGCGAACTCGATACTTGCCACCTTGATGAGGAAAGGAAAGACATAGCACATAGCTACTCCATGCAGTCCATGTCCTCAGGAACACAATGAGTTGGATGATTCACGCAATCCAAAAACTGCTTGAATGTGATAGGTGGATATCCCATCTCATGGCGTCGTGTATTATCCAAGAGAAATGCCTCGTAGACTTCAAGCTCATGGACTCGGTTATCCATTGCAGACTCAATGGCTTGTTCTCTGTCAGAATAGAATGTCCACATTGCACCACATCCCTCAAATCCCCAAATCCTTTCTGGAACAGGAGAGTCAGTACTGGTCTGATGTGGGGCTTTATCCTGGGCGTGTTTCATCACGTTCGTCCCGCCTTGCGTCCTAGCTTCATACAGTGTGCTTCATTCAGTAATAAGGTGTCAGCTAGAGGAACTTCTACATTGACTTCGGGCAACAGTTAAGAACATCACATGCTCTTCTCAAAGCATGGACCTCGAAAAACGCTTTGAACTAATCGCTGGAGTTGGCGAAGAAATAGTCACAAGGGAAGAGCTTCGGCAATTGCTGGAAGAGAAGAAGAATCCAATTGCGTATGATGGATTCGAACCTTCAGGCATGGCCCATCTTCCATTCGGGGTATATCGACCACTCTTGCTGAAGGACCTCATCAAGGCCGGAGTCAGATTCAAGATTTGGCTTGCTGATTGGTTCGCATGGATCAATAACAAGATGGGTGGTGACCTAGAGAAAATAAAGACTACAGGGGAATATTTCATCGAGGTCTGGAAAGCTGCAGGGGTTCCTAGCAACAGAGTCGAGTTCCTGTTTGCATCCGATGCGATGGATTCCATCGACTATTGGGAGAGAGTAGTGAGGATTGCAAAAGTCACCACTGTGGCTAGAGCAACGCGTGCATTGACAATTATGGGAAGAAGAGAGGGAGAGATGTCAGAAGTTGCCCAGTATTTCTATCCTGTGATGCAAGCATCAGACATCTTTCATCTTGAGGCCGACATTACCCAACTAGGCATGGATCAACGGAGAGCGAATATACTTGCACGGGAAGTCGGCCCTAAGCTAGATCTTTGGAAGCCAGTTGTGATAAGCCATCATATGTTGATCAATCTCGAGGGAGCAATTGAGCCCGAAGGCCTTGATGAGGCGGAACGCGACTGGCATATGATACAGACGAAGATGAGCAAGAGCAAACCCTCCTCAAGCATATTTGTTCATGACTCGCTGGATGAGATTCGTTCGAAGATAATGGCAGCATACTGTCCCCCAAAAAAAGTTGAAGGCAATCCACTGCTTGATTATGCAAAACACGTGGTCTTCAGGTCATTCGACTCCATAGCTGTGGAAAGAAAACCGAAGTTTGGAGGAGACATCGAATTCACAACCTATCAGGACTTGGAGAAGAGCTACGTAGCTGGTGATCTCCATCCCTTGGACCTAAAGAATGCCATGACAATCTATCTGGATAGGGCAGTTCAACCAATTCGAGAGCACTTTGAGAAGAAGGGTAGCGCTAACAGCCTGTACGAGGAGGTCAAGAGCTATCAGGTCACACGTTAAATCGCTCTTGGATTTGCACTTGATGAGTAGCGAACCCCGTCGAAGCAATATGTTATCTGCAAGTATCCCCAGCCCTGAGGCATGTCAGAAGACTCGAAGGAACTGATAACGCTGGATAGGCGGGGAGATTTGTCTCCTCGAGTTGCATTCTTGTTCTCAATGATGGACAAAACACGCGAGCGACTCCTCCGGAGTGTTGATGGCATTTCAGATGGGGAGCTAGACTATTCTCCAGACATGGAACATGTTGAAACAATTGGAACACTTCTCCTTCATATAGCAGGCGTAGAATGGTCATGGATCTTCGAGGATATTGATGGAGAGGAGATGGACTATGAGAAATGGAAGTACGCATTTGCTCTGAGAGAAGAGGGTCTCTCACAATTGACAGAGCAAGGTCTTCAGTTCTATATCGACCGACTCGCAGAGGTTCGGAGCCAGGTCTTTCTCCGACTAAGAGACCTAGACGACTCAAATCTTCATGTTCTGGTCGACGTTGGCAGCGCTGAAGTGAGCGTTGAATGGATTCTGTTCCATATCCTGGAGCATGAGGCCATGCACATCGGCCAAATATCGGTCCTAAAGAGGCTGGCAAAGACCAGTGAGAATAAATCTTAGAAGCCGTTAGTTCAGCCAAGAGGTAGGCGAAATCACAGTAGATTACGTCCTTAGGTCTTTAGACATTGATATCAAAACTGATGACAGCCCGGTGACTACGCGGATAAAGAGGCTTAGAAGCATATCTGGAGGCGTGTGGAAGCCGTTTATCCAACTCACTCGATTCTAGGGGAAGAGAGAGGGGCGGGCTTGGAACCTTAATGGTAGTCCAAATGCAATGGGAGAGTCTTCTATTGCATGTATTGAGATACTACATAGGCAAATAATGCAACTTATGTAACTACTTTTTACCTGAATACTTATCAGAAAACCTTTACAGTATTCATTTCGTACTGCTGGGGGTGCGATGACTTGGGGATGATGAAACTTGATAACATGTGCCAAATGTGGGAAAGCAAACCTCCCAACCAGAAAATACTGTCTGCGCTGTGGAGCATCACTCATTTCTGCCCCGGAACCAGAACCTGAAAAGCCCGCTCCTGCACAAAAGCCAGTTGCTCCAGCGACCCCGCCTAGCAAAGTAAGCGCCACAACAGACGACAAATGGGTCAGGCCAAGTGAAGTTTCAAAGGACCGAGTGAGAACAAGTGCCCCAAAGATGAAATCAGAACTGGAAAAGGCGCAGGAGGCATTTGCCAGAGCTGAGGAGGTCGGGATAGAAGAAGGTGACGAGGGCATTGTCGAAACTAGAATGCTAAGAGCGAGTGAGGTCAGGGAGCTGTTAGAGTCTGCTGCAGAATACGAGGCTCAGGCCCCTCCAATGCCAACACAACCGGAGGAAATAGAACCTGGAGCGCCCCCACAACCAGCGGCACCTGGCATACCCACACCAAAAGACCTTGAAGAGGGAATATTAGGCTCACAATCATCGCTTGTAGAAAAACCAGCGCCTCCTACAACGCCTGCACCGCCTCCTGAAACAAGTGGACCTCCTGGCGGCCCACCAACTCCTGCAGCTCCTACACCTCCTGGCGGGCCACCGGCGCCAGCTGCTCCGGCAGCTCCAAAAGCTCCTGCTGCTCCTGCACCTAAGCCGAAGCCTCCTACTCCTAAGACAAAACCACCGCCGACTGCGCCAGCTCCTGCTCCAGTGGTGGCACCACCACCAACTGTGCCTATCGCTCAACAGGTAATCCCAGAAGTAGAAGTAATTGAGATGAAGATATCCGACCCAGAATATCTCAAGGACAAGAAGATAAGCAGTACACTCACAGATCTTAGGCATCTCCACCTTGAACTAAAGCAGGCAAATGCGGATCTTGAAGCTGTAGCCGCACATCTTGAGAATGATGTTCAGAATTGTCGAAATTCTACGGAAGTAAAGAGGATTCATTATGAGAGTATTCAGGAGCAGGCTCGTCTAGCAAAGGAGGAGTGGAGTGCTGCGGAAAAGGAATATCGTGCTGCTCAGGACCGCCAGAAAAAGGAGATTTCGACCAGACAGAAGAGAATCGACAAAATCCAGAAGAACATCAGTAAAGCAGAGTCTACGGTTGAGAAGCGTGTTCGAAACCTCGATAAAGAGAAGGAGAAACAAGCAGCACAGGAAAAGAGCTAGCACCTAAGTCCAAAATAACGTTTTATCAAACAAAACATATTATTTTGGTGAATTGACAGACGAGAAATCAGGCCTAGTGAAACTGGCAGTCATTGGAGCGATCGATGCAGGCAAAAGTACGTTAATCGCCAAATTGGTTTCTGGTGCTTTTATTGACTCATCCGTAACAATGGGAGTAGACATTGCCTCCTGGTTGATTTCAGTTGATGAATTCACTTCTATCGAAGCAGCGCTCTTCGAATTCGATGAACGTGAAGAGTTCCAGTTCTTCCAGGCTGCCGCTGTAACTGGAGCAAGAGTTGCATTGATTGTCTTTGACTGCTCATCCTTTGAGTCATTGTTAGCCGTTGAAGAGTGGGTAGGCATGGTTTCTAATCTGCCACGCGCAAGGAAGTTATTCGTTGGGACCAAATTGGATCTGTGTGACGACGTTGACTATGATGCAATCCATGAGATCACGTCACGTCATGGCATTGACTTCCTGCTAGTGAGTGCAAAAGAGGGAACCAATATCGGCACCTTGGCTCAGCGATTGAGTGAGATGGCACAAAGATAGTGAACAGATGGGCCTAGTTTATGCGAAATACCTCAAACGCATACTCAAGATGATAATGTGAGAGGGCAATGGATTGGAGGAGAATACCTGACAAAATGCTGAGAAAATCGTCCTTTTTATTTGCCATGCAATTCGGTCTCGACGAGAAAATTGACACCCAAAGGAGTCAACAAGCCAAGACAAGAGCGAGGTCTATGGGTATGTATTTCTCTAGCCTTTCCGATTATTATATTGATGCTGCTTTATCCATTCACACAACTTCAGATTAGAACCTGGCCAATTGCGGCGCTTTTTGCACTACTGATTGTGGGCACATTTTTTGGCTGTGGAAGCATATTCAGAGGAAGACCTCAGTTTAAGTTCCATTATCATGGTGAGCACACTGTGGTTATGGATGAAATAGACGATGAGATAGAAGAGATGGAATGAAATACCTCCTCTCTTTGATTCGAGAGCAACTGACGATACTTCCCATTCGTATTGAGTTTCAAGCCGCTGCGCAGGTCGTGAGCTGCTCACAGGCAGGTTTGTGGTGCAAACTGCTATGCGGTTCAAAGAATATCCACTTCTTATATTCATTCAATACTTGTCGCTACCCGTGAAGTAACATGACACAGTCAGGTAATTCATTAAAGAATAGATACAATGGGAAAACCTTGAGTGGCGCTTCCTTCTTGATTGGAGGCGTTCAATGGTTTTTGGGAATTCTTGCTGCTGAATCATGGCATGATGGATATAGTAGTCGCATCGATTATGTCAGTGAGCTGGGAATTGGACCAACAGCCTGGCTCTATAATCTATCAGTCTTCATTCTGGGCGTATTTGTTTTTGCCGGAGCATTCTTCCTAAACAGGTGCCAAGAAAGAAGACTCCTACCAGCTTTGCTGGCTATGACTGGAGTTGGTGCAATGGGAGTAGGTCTTTTCCCCGGCTACCTTCAGCCAATGCATAGCATATTTACCTTTATCGCGATTCTCTTTGGGGGATTAGGAACGATTGCTTCATACTCCTATCAGAAAGCTCCAATGTCAATCGTTGCGCTTATACTTGGACTC
>JBHLQS010000085.1:0-11185 GCA_048883405.1 Candidatus Thorarchaeota archaeon | reverse complement strand
AGAGGCCCCCACTCGCCTAAGGTGATAAGCAAGAAGGCCAACCTTCCACTTAGGACGGTTTCCTTTGCCCTACGCCACTTGCGAAAGGGCCAGCTATGTCGCAGAATTCCAAATCTAAGTGACATGCGTCAGCCCTTATATATTGCTGACAGTGAACGTGCCAGAGCAGTCTTTCTCAGGTACGGCAGGGTCCCGGTATAAGCCCCACATGGCGTGCCTACACTTGCAGGCGCATGGCTAAATGTGGGGTCATTTTCTCTTTTCTGAAACATTGAACCAATTTACTGATAGACGACTTGTTTATGAGGAAGTGCATAGTGAGAACCTTACTACGGGATGTGATATCGTGACGATTGATGTGTCCAAGGCAATGACTATTAAGCTCCCTCCAGAGCTACCCCCATATCCAGAGTTTGACGCGCAGTATAGAAGAGCCCCGAATAGAGGATACACTCTGTCCGAATCTGATACTGTGATATCTCTCAAGAATGCTCTTAGATATGTTCCAGCAAATCTTCACGAAACTCTCGCTCCAGAATTCTTGGATGAATTGATGACCAGAGGGCGGATCTATGGATACCGCTATCGTCCTCCAGGACCCATCAAAGCTTTGCCTGTAGAGGAGTACACGGGAATCCTTGAAGCCAGGGCGCTTCAACTTATGATTGACAATAACTTGGACTTCGATGTGGCGCTATATCCCTATGAGCTCGTGACATATGGAGAGAGTGGGCAGGTCTGCCAGAACTGGATGCAATACAGGCTCATTAAGCAGTACCTAGAAACAATGACAGATGAACAGACGCTTGTTGTCAGCTCCGGCCATCCGCTCGGACTGTTTCCTTCTCACAAGCTTGCTCCTCGTGCAATCACGACAAACGGGCTCATGGTGGGCATGTATGACACTCTTGATGGATTCCATAGAGCTACAGCGATGGGAGTCGCGAATTACGGGCAGATGACAGCCGGAGGTTGGATGTATATTGGTCCTCAAGGTATAGTTCATGGTACCTACATCACATTGCTCAATGCGGGGCGGATTTATTTGGGGCTGCCTGAAGGGCACGACCTTCGAGGTCGGACCTTTTTGACCTCGGGACTTGGCGGGATGAGTGGCGCTCAGGCAAAGGCAATCGAAATCGCAGGTGGCATTGGTCTCATTGCAGAAGTGGACAAGAGTCGGATAGAAACCCGCCATGAACAAGGTTGGCTGAGCAAGTATTCCGCTGATCTGACAGAGATCTTCGGATGGGTTGAGGAATACAGGGAAAAACAAGAGCCCATTTCGATTGGCTACTACGGAAATGTTGTCGATCTTTGGAAATATGTTGTAGACAGTGAGATACCAATTGATCTCTCGTCGGACCAGACCTCCTGTCATGATGTCTATAACGGCGGATACACTCCCCAGGGACTGAGCTTTGAACAGGGAAGAGAACTCCTGAAAACAGACCGAGCAGAATTCGGGGTTCTTGTTGACAAATCACTGAGGATGCAGTTTGAACTCATCCAGGAGATGACAAAACGAGGCTCATTCTTCTGGGACTACGGCAACAGTTTCATGAAGGCGGTATTCGACGCCGGGGTAACAGCTATCGCTAAGAATGGCGAGAATCCCGATGATGGTTTCATATTTCCCTCCTACGTGGAGGACATCATGGGACCGATCTGTTTCGATTATGGGTATGGCCCATTTCGATGGGTATGTCTGAGCGGCAAGCATGATGATCTGATTAAGACAGACCAATCTGCTATGTCTTGTATAGATCCAACAAAAAGAGGTCAGGATAGGGATAATTATGTCTGGATTCGAGACGCTGAGCAGAACGCATTGGTTGTCGGTTCTCAAGCCAGAATTCTCTACGCCGATGCAGCTGGACGAGTCAAGATTGCGTTGGAGTTCAACAAGAAGGTGCGCGATGGTGAGATAGGCCCAGTAATGCTGGGGAGAGACCATCATGACACAGGTGGCACAGACTCTCCTTTCAGAGAAACCGCAAACATTCGTGATGGCAGCAATGTGACAAGTGACATGGCTCATCAAGTATGGGCTGGGAACGCAGCTAGGGGAATGACCCTCTGTGTCCTCTCAAATGGGGGTGGCGTGGGTACCGGGAAGGCCATCAATGGCGGCTTCGGCTTGGTGCTTGATGGAAGTGAGAGAGTAGACAACATTATCCGACTTGGCCTTGATTGGGATGTGATGGGTGGAGTCGCTCGGCGGGCATGGGCTAGAAATGATCATTCAATTGAAACTGCGATTGAATGGAATAAGTTGATGGGCGGCAGCGGTCAAATTACTCTGCCTTACGTGCCAGAAGAAGGACTTGTTGAGAGCATTGTGAAGAAGAAGCTACAGTGAATAGTATTGTGTCATAACCAAAGAGTATTAACTATTGTTTCTGCTTCTAGGCTTGTTGTTGAAATTGAGCGGATGGATAGATGCCTACAAGACCACACCTCCTTGGGACATTGGTCGTCCACAACGGGCTGTTGTTGACCTTAATGATAACCGCGATTTATCAGGAAGAATCTTGGATGTAGGTTGCGGGACTGGCGAGAATGCGATTTTTCTAGCAGTCAATGGCTCTGATGTTGTGGGCATAGATTTCACTCCTAGAGCAATCGAGATAGCACAGGTGAAAGCCTTCGAGAGGGATGTGGACGTAGAGTTCCTAGTGGGTGATGTGTTGGAACTGGACTATTACTTCCGCGAAGCTGAGTTTGATGCAGTGCTTGACTCGGGGCTTTTTCATACTCTGACTGATGAGGAACGACCGCTATACGTAGAACAGGTTGCTAGAGTCCTGAGGCCTAGAGGGTCATACTTCATGTTGAGCTTCTCTGCAAAGCAACCTGGAATGACCGGACCAAGAAGGATGAGTGTGAGAGAAATCACCGAGTCTTTCCAAGACAGATTCCATCTTAACTACGTTCGAGATGTGATATTTGAGTCCAATGTACATGATTCTGGTGCTAAGGGCTATCTGGCCTCTGCAACTCGACTCACAAGTGAAAGGTGGATGAAGGATGCCTCACATAGGTCAGATTATGAACGGCCTTTTCTTTGGCGAACCCGCGAGTACAGTCAGTGAATCCTAGTCAGTCAGTCAAAATCAGTTCAAATTCGATAATGTGATGCATCAGATCAATGCATTGCCGCTTTGAAGCATTCTCCGGTAATTACTAAAGCAGGACTACTATGCATTAGGAAAGGGCACGGAGTCACGAGGTGAATCCATGACTGTGGTCATTGATGGCATTAGTCTAACCATCGAGGATGTTGTGAAGGTTGCTCGCCATGATGAGCCTGTGGAGCTATCCGAAGCCGCGCTAGACGGTATTCTCAGTAGCAGAGATGTAATCGAGAAGGCTGTGAAGGAGGGTCGTACCATCTATGGCGTGAACACAGGCTTTGGTGAACTTTCCAATGTCTGCATAGACCCAAAGGATTTGGCGAAGCTGCAAGTCAATCTTATTCGGAGCCACTCTGCTGGAGTTGGCCCTCCCTTCTCCTTTGAAGTAGTAAGAGGAATGATGCTCTTGCGTGCCAACGCTCTTGCGAAGGGATTCTCTGGAGTACGATTGGATGTCATTGAGATGCTGGTTGAGATGCTCAATGCAGGAGTGACTCCTGTAGTTCCACAACAAGGATCAGTTGGATCTAGTGGGGATCTCGCTCCGCTTGCACATATGGCCCTAGTCTTGATTGGTGAGGGTAAAGCATATTTCAAGGGTGATCAAGTTGGAGGAATAGATGCTCTCAGTCGAGCTAGAATCAAGCCTCTGGTTCTACAGGCCAAGGAGGGCGTCGCTCTGATAAATGGGACTCAACCAATGTGTGCCGTTGCCTCATTAGTTGTTTATGACGCCTTAGCTCTTCTCAAGGACGCATGTATTGCAGCCTCAATGAGTCTGGAGGCACTAAAGGGAACACGTGCAGCCTTAGATGAGCGAATTCACCGAGTGCGTCGTCATGAAGGACAGACTGACATCGCCCGCGCGATGCTTGAGATACTCAGAGACAGTGAAATCAATCAGTCTCATGCAGACTGTGGCGTTGTACAAGATGCATATTCACTACGTTGTGTTCCTCAGGTGCTTGGCGCATCGTTAGATGCAATTAGATACGCACAGAGCACACTGGAGATTGAGATCAACTCGGCAACCGACAACCCTCTAGTGTTTTCTGAAAAAGACGATGTTGTCTCTGGAGGGAACTTCCATGGTCAACCAATTGCATTGGTGATGGACCTTGTGGGTATTGCTCTGTCTGAGATTGCTAATATCTCAGAGCGAAGGGTGAATCGGCTCGTCAATCCTAATCTGAGTGGTCTACCCGCATTCTTGACGAGCGAAGGCGGACTTGAGTCGGGGATGATGATTGCCCAGTACACCGCAGCAGCACTTGTTTCAGAAAACAAGGTTCTAGCACACCCTGCAAGTGTTGACTCTATTCCCACAAGTGCTGACCAAGAGGATCATGTGAGCATGGGCACCATCTCAGCTAGGAAGGCCGCAAAAATTCTTGACAATGTGAAGAATGTCATTGCTATAGAATACATGTGCGCGGCACAGGGTCTTAGTCTGCTATTGCCCCTGCAACCGTCTGACCCTCTCAAACTGGCATTCGACGCAATCAGAAAAACCGTTACGCAGCTAGATGGTGACCGGCCATTGCATCCTGATATTGAAAGGATTCGAGAGATGATTGACTCAGAGACCATCGTAGCGAGTGTTGAGAAAGTCACAGGAACTCTATTGGAGGGTTAGCGCGGGGCATTCATCAAGCTTTATCTGGTTTCCACATAGTATCTTGTTTTGTATCCAAGGGTGTGTGAACGGGTCTTGAAAGGTCTGACAAAAGCCATGGAGCAGTACCTCGAGTCTATATACGAGTTGGAGCAGGAACATGGTTCCGCAAATGTGACTGACATAGCCGAGATGAGGGGTGTGAAGGCACCTAGCGTGACCTATGTTCTTCAGAAGCTAAAGAAGATTGGACTTGTAAACTATGAGCGTTATCGTAGTGTCAGTCTGACATCCAAAGGGAAAGAGATAGCAGAGCACCTCGATCGCACTCACAAGACCCTCAAGTGGTTCTTCTGTATGATTGGCATAGATGAAGAGATTGCGGATGGCGACGCTTGTGAATTTGAGCACATCGTAAACCCTGAAACAGTAGAGAAACTAACGCAGTTTGTAGAGTGGGTGAAGGGTGCTCCAAAGAGCCCAAGGTGGCTTGAACACTTCAAAGAGTATCAGGAATCAGGAACCCGTTCTGATGAATGCCTGTCTTAAGGACCAAGCTTGGAATGTACAACTTGGCCATTTACAACAACTGTATGTATCAGATTGACTCCAAACCTCCATGATAGATACTCTGGATTTGGACAGTCCAAGATTAGGATGTCTGCCCGTTTTCCTTGTTCTATGCTTCCCAGTGTTTCACTTCTTCCAAGAGCATGAGCCGCATTTATCGTGGCCGCTGAAATCGCTTCTCGTGGATGCATCTTCATCTTGTAGCATGCCAAAGATATTGTAAAGAACATGGACTCGTTTGCGCAATTTGGATTGAAGTCAGTGGCAAGTGCCACAGGAAGCCCCATTTCTATCATCTTGCGAGCGTCGGCGTATTCGGTATCAAGACTGAATGCAGTTCCAGGTAGCAGGGTTGCAATGGTTCCAGCTTTACGCATGGATTCCAAATCATCATTGGAAGCCATCAGAAGATGATCTGCGGATACTGCCTCGACTTCTGCTGCAAGACCTGCGCCTCCAAGTTGAACAATCTCGTCTGCATGGACCTTAAGCTTCATGCCCTTGGCTTTTGCTGCTTGAAGAATCTCTCTCGACTGCTCCACACTGAATACGCCGTCTTCACAGAAGACATCACAGAACTCTGCCAGATTCTGTTTCGCGACAGCTGGAATCATTTCGTTCTTTACAAGGCCAACATAGTCATCAACCCTGTCCTCATACTCAGGAGGAATCGCGTGAGCTCCCAAGAACGTTGATACAAACTCTGAGGGTAGCTTGTTTCTCAATGCCTCCGGAACACGGAGCATCTTCAATTCATTCTCTACATCAAGTCCATAGCCGCTCTTGGCCTCAATTGTTGTAGTCCCAGATGCAAGCATACTCTCAGCATATGAGAACGCATTGGAGATGAGTTCGTCTTGAGACGCTGATCGAGTCGCTTTCAGGGTGTTCAGTATACCTCCACCCTCTTCCAATATCTCCATGTAGGTCCTACCTGCAAGCTTCATGGCAAAGTCATTCTCTCTTGAGCCTCCAAACACTAGATGCGTATGACTGTCTACGAAACCCGGAATTGCTAGCATATTGGGAAACTCAATTGGTGGAAGTTTGGGCTCGCTACTGAGGCTCGACATGACTTCCTTAGTCGTTCCAACCGCTACAATCTTCCCATCTTTAATGGCAACAGCTCCATCCTCAATTATGGACAACTCCTTCAGCAACTCCCCTGTCTTTGGCGCGCTGCTATGTCCGGCAAGTGTGGCAAGTTGAGCGATGTGAGAGAGGACAATGTCAGGTTTCATTTCTATTCACAATGAGTGAAGGGCATCTCCCCCTAAATCTACATTGCGCTGAAGGGTCTCTCAGCAGTACTGTTAATATGGAGGAAGTACACTGAGCTGCAAAGCCCGTGTGGGGTTATGGAGTAGAATGGAGTATCTAATTCTCACCTGGGATGACGTCTACAATCTCACGCTTCAACTTTCGGAACGTGTTGTTGAGAGCGGCTTCAAGCCTGATGTAGTAGTAGGAATAGCAAGAGGTGGTTGGATACCAGCCAGGGTGCTTTCTGATGTGTTGTATGCAGATAGTCTCCAGAATATCCGCATTGAATACTACAGTGACGTAGGTCAGAAAGGACGCGAGCCTAAAATTACCCAACCCATCACAGGATCAATGGAGGGCAAGAGCGTATTGCTGGTGGATGAGGTCGCCGACACAGGAGATAGTCTCTATCATGCAACTGAACATGTTCAGGATTTGGGAGCAGCCGAAGTAAAGACAGCAGTCCTACACTGGAAACCTTGGTCGAGAGTCAGACCAGACTTCTTTATGGTGCAGACCGAGAGGTGGACAGTATATCCCTGGGAATTGCGGGAGTCAATCATCGCGTTGGTAAAGGTGTTCAAGAAGGAAGACCCTTCAATGGACCTCAAGCAAATTCGCAATAGGCTCGTCTTCGAGGTGGGATTCCAGCCAACTGTCGCAGACTATTTCATCAAGAGGCTCTAGAGTATAGAAGTGTGGATGAATGTGCGCCTAGAAACTCTGACCTATAAGGATGAGGTCTTTTATGTGGCCGTTGGGGAACTCACGAATGTCAACCTCTTGAACAAGGAGGAACTTGTTTCTCTATCCTCTGAGCAAATTGAAGGAATTATGGCAGTACAACTGCTTGATTCGACTCTTGTAGCTGGAGCGGTGCACCTTCTCTCAGCTGCACAAAATGCGTTGAATGCTTGGAAGGGGAAGTATGCGATTTCAAGAAACCTCGCCGTTGAGATACTACTCTATGCTTCGGGTCAACATCAAATCGGAGTTGCATTAGACAAGCTAGGAGTCAATGATGAGACAACATCCATTGCTGCAGTTGTATTGGCCACAGATGAAAATAAACTGAAGAGTCACATTGACTATCTCATCAATGAGATTGGACCTGTAGTTCCGCAACCCTTTGCTCCCACAGAGGAACGGATGCAGCTCATAATGATGCACTTTGGAATCAATGACGCCGAAATCACTGCGGTTTCATCTTCAGAATCACTTGAAGCAAGGTATCAGGCTCTTTCAGGCTGTGTGATAAGCAGGGTATCAATGGTTGCCCTTGAAGCGTAACTCAGAACTAATACATGTCATCTCGCATGGTCATAATCGAGAGAATGTCCTCATTTTGGTTTAGAATAGAGACCCCTGTCCATTCACCCACAATCTCAATCCACACAGTCTTATCAGGCTGGTCCAGGTCCACCCGTCTGGAAATCACAGCAGCCGCAGCATTCACTATCTCCATGTGTTCCAGTTCAGTATGGCGCCGCCTCACAGTCACTCTAAATGAGTCATTCTCATCTATCTTATGGCTCAATTCCATTGTTGCATTCACTATTTCTTCTATTGATGTTGATACGCATTTCTCGATTGGTGTGAATCGGATGGCGAATCGAAATTGATAGGCGTTCTCTAGGGCGAACTCCTTCAATCTGTGAACAACATCAAAAGGATTCAGAGCTGTCAATGCCGCAAGCAAGCCAGAGATTGGGGTTCGATATACTCTAAACTCAGCATCATCCAAGAGGTCACCAATAAAGTATTGCACCTCGGATTTTGCCGCTCTTTCCCGATCTCGGGGGCATCCCACTAGTAGATTATAGTTATGCAGACCGTTCGCCTCACATCTCAGGATAGATAATACGATTTGTCCAGAATCGCAGTGCATCCGAATCAATTCTAAGACTATCTGTTATCCTCTCCACACTCAGACTGCCCTCCCGATAGACCTTAATGTTCAATGGCCCTTCAGTTCCAGTTTCTTCCACTCCCAGAATTGTTGAGTTGGCATTTGCAGAGGATGGTCCGCCATCAATATAGAGGTCCACCTCCTCTCCCAACTGCTTTATTGCTGAGGACATTGTAAAGGGAGATTCACCACCGCTCAAATTTGCACTTGTGCCAACTATTGGCAGTCCTAGTTCCTTGGCAATCCTTCGTGGAATGAAATGATCAGGGACTCTTACCGCTGCGGATGTTCTGCCACCAGTGATGTAGTCTGGAATTGTATCCTTTACAGTCACTATTAATGTCAATGCGCCAGGCCAGAAGAGTCGTATTAATACTCTCTCTAGATTTCCAAAGTCATGATACCTCTCACATTGGCGAGTGTCTGAAAATAGAAGTGGGACACCAACTCCTCTGTCTCTCTTCTTTGCAGCAATCAGCCGCTCAAGTGCCTGTTCCTGCATGGGGTCACAAGCAATGCCGTAGCTCGTATCCGTCGGATAGACTACCAGTCCCCCCTCCTGAATGACTCTTACTGCCTCCTGAATAACGGGGTCACAGCTCTCCTCATCCTTTACAGTAAGGATTCTAGATGTCAAGATTAGTTACCACCTCCTCTCCTTACAAACACTGATATGAACCATGCTATTTGGGTGGGTGAAAGGAGGAATATGCATACACGCAGTAATTCTGGCTGCTGGCCGTGGTTCACGAATGGGTGCCTTAAGTGACTCAATACCTAAGGGACTCATCCCTTTAGCAGGTAAGACAATCCTAACACGGCTACTTGATGTTTTGGTTGAGTCTGGAGTACATTCTATACATGTGGGGATTGGTTGGAAACATGACCTCTTCACGAAGCACTTGCATGATGTTGTTGATTCCTACTCCACGCATATAGAGGCGGTTCAGGTTTCGTCAATTGAGAGGGGCCCTCTTCATACTCTATCTACCGTCCTCGATAATTATGATGATGAGCCATTCCTCATATGCCCAGTCGATTATGTTGTTTCGCCATCCATAGTCAAACAACTCATAAAGGCACATGAGAGTGGTGGGAATTCTCGCATGCTGACAATCAGTGTAACATCGGAATCGTCCAATGAATCCCCTACCTATATTCGTGATGATGGACGGGTTGCTGGCATAGGGACACCCGTGTTGGAGTTTGATTCGGTTCATCACAGTGCTATGCTTGTAGCGGCTAATCCAGCCGCAATCAGTCATTTTCGAGCTGCTCATGCATCAAGCGAGAAGACTGTAGTAGCAGCCATAAATTATATGATATCTCAACGAATGAATGTGTATGCAGCTAAAGTGGCTGGGAAATGGGCAGATATCGACTCGTTCACAGACCTTCTTCGTGCAATGGAGCATGTTCTATCTGAACAGGTCAAGCCAATTGAGGGCTGTATCATTGTCCCGCCTGGTGACGCCATTGAGATAGGCGATTCTTTCGAAATTTCATCAGGAACATTCCTGGCATCGGGAGTGACCATAGTTGGGCCCGCATTCATTGGTCATACATGCAACCTTGGAGAGAGATGCAGGATTGGTCCGAATGTGAGTATGGAACATGATACAAGACTTCCTCAGGAGGTCACTATCGAAAACTGCCTATTGTTCGATTCAGCCCGAGTCAAAGCGAGAACTCAGGTCAAGGATGCCATTGTGTTTGGCAGCAAAATCATCACCAAGGAGAGTGGATAATATCTCACCAAGCAAATTCAGAGTCAGAGGCATTTTCAGAAGTGCGGTCACTGCGGTGGCAAAACCACTTGTAGAGCGTAATGTGCGACCTGACTCGATCACTTACCTCACAGTCTTGATGGCTCTTCTAGCTTTCCTTGTATTGACCATTGCGAATTCGCAGCCGATCTATGGTTTGCTAGTGTTTCTCGTAGGATTTCTGGACGGTGTAGATGGAGTAGTGGCAAGAGAGGGAAATCTATCATCAAAAGCAGGAGCACTTACTGACTCATTCATGGATAAAGTGTCTGAGGTGATTCTACTTTCTGCTATCGCGGTGGCGTTTGAATCATCGTCTCTCATTGGAATTTCAATCCCACTCTGGGTGATTATCTGCATAACCGGATGGCTCCTGACTAGTTATAGCAGATCACGTGCAGCAAGTCTGGGAGTGACAGACCTTGATGTGGGACTAGGTGCCAGGTCAGAGCGTCTACTCACACTTGTCATTTTTGCATTGCTTAGCTTCATCACATGGGGCCTCATTGTCGTCACAATCATGGGTCTCTTAACTGCAGCCTACCGATTCTACCATTACAAGCGACAGCTTCTTGCTGCCAGTGATGAGCCTAAGGACCATCATATTTAAGAGCGGAGCGCAGACAGGCGGCCTCATCATATGGATGGAGCATATTTTCATGCCTAAGTTCAGAGCTGATCATTATCTGATAGCGGAGTTCGCAGAAATCAAGGATACCAAGGCCTCGGGCCAACTAGTTCTTGATGCCCTCAAGGAGCTCCCAGAATTAAGGGATTTGGCCATAGTGTCAAAGAGATTGGAAGGTAAATCCTGGTCTGAGATCCTCGGCCGAATCGACATCCCCGCAGGTTCTAAGGCCTTCTGGGCGATGATTAAGAAGGATGTTTCTGAAAGAGAGCCCTACAACCTCTTCATCAGGTTCGA
>JBHLQS010000084.1:0-11205 GCA_048883405.1 Candidatus Thorarchaeota archaeon | reverse complement strand
TTAGACACTGAGATTACAATGCTTTATGGAAATCCTGACATTGGTAGTCAAGAGAATCCAAGTGGCGTTTGGTCAAATCGTTACGCAGGAGTATGGCACCTATCAGAAGATTCTGGGAATGCAATCGATTCTACATCGCACAGCACTCAAGGGAGCCCCAGTGGCGGGACAGTGCAGGGGACTAGTGGCTATATTGGACAGGCGTACGCTTTCGATGGGATCGATGGCACCGTCAACTTCGGTGACCCAGCTGATGGACATCTCGATTTTGGGACCTCTAGCTTCTCATACAGCATTTGGGTGAGGATAGACTCCGATACCGGAACATGGCAGATACCATTCCACAAAGGTGGATCCTCCCCCGCAACCACAGGATATGACATAGAAACTTCAAGCGATGGTAGTTCCATCAACTCTTGGATCAGTGATGGTAACATAGCAAGAACTACCACCTTATCATCCGTCACATTCGGGGAATGGATGTATCTCGTTGCTGTCGTCAATAGAGAAACAAACAGAGTTCTCATTTTCCGAGATGGAACTATAACAGGATCTGGCTCATCATTGACCAGCTTTCAGAGTCTTAGCACAACTGAGCCATTTAGCCTCTCAAGGCCAGGATACGAGCTAAATGGCCTTATTGATGAAGTAAGGATCGCTATGCATCCATTTGATTCCAATTGGATATACACTGAATACCTGAATCAGATGAATCCCTCATCATTCTATTCTGTTGGGGAGGAGTCAGGAATCGTCGTAAATGAGGCGAGTGTTGGATTCACTACAGATTCCGATTCAGGGGTGTCACTTTCTGCAACAATGAAGCTCAACATTAGTAGCACTATTCAGAGTCTAACAAATGATCTCTCACCTGGCACAAGCTATTCAGTCGTTAATGGCACTCTCCCGCTTTGGACTGTGAAAGTACAGCTGGCAGCGCCAACTGGTGTGGAGTGTCTGGGATTCAGCGTTAATTATCCAACAGCAGAATGGGAGCCAATTGCAGTTACAGGTCCACTCGACACACAGAAGCCCGAATATGTGGATTGGATAAGATCCGGACAGGGACTCACGGTCTTTCCCCGTGCCGCAAATGAATATGGGATTTGGAAGTTGGAGTTCCAGGATAGAAATCAAATAATGAATCTTGATATGGGCCTTTCAGGAGGTAGCTTCTCTTCCACAGGAACATTCGCTGTGGGCGACTCGATTCGATTTCGCAGCATAGCTCCTTCCTTGATTGGATCAATTACATCTGTTGACTTGCTGGATCCGTCCGGAGCTATCTGGCATTCAACAGAACCCACATATCAAGGAATGCCGTTCTCCCTTCCATTCTCACATAGAAAATCCATAGTGATTGACCACAATGAAGTTGCATCAAACCTTGAGAACTTCCCCGTTCTCATTGACATATATGATACTGACCTTGTCACAGATGTGAAACCAGACGGTACCGACATTGCATTCGCTATTGGCGACCTTGTCCTGGATCATGAAATCGAGCTCTTTGACCAGAGCTTCAATGGCACACATGCGCGCCTAATTGCTTGGGTAGAGGTTCCGCATCTTTCTGCTAGCACTGACACTACGATATCAATGTACTATGGGAATCCATATGCTCCAAATCGTGAGAATCCTTCGGGCGTTTGGGACTCGGACTACTCAGGGGTATGGCATCTCGGAGAGATTGGGACTGGACTTGCCAGCGAGTATGTTGATAGTGGCATCTATGGCAATCATGGTCAAGGTGGACTAGGGAATTTGAGCTATGTTCCGACTCAGACAACAGGGGCAATTGGCTTTGGACAGGACTTTGTTGATCACTTCATCGACTGCGGAAATGACACTAGTCTCGATATCACTGGAGGCCAAATCACTCTCCAGCTCTGGATGCAATATTCTGCAACGCATCCAAATATGGGTCCATTAAACCACAAGGGATGGTATAATGGCTATCGACTGGTCATGCCAGAGAATAGTCAAAACATTAACTTCAATTTGCCTGGCGCTGATTATAGCTTAGCAACATCCCAGACTGTCACGCCCAATGAATGGCATCATGTGGTTGCCACTTACGATGGCAGTTACATGAGATTCTATATAGATGGAGATCCTGATCCAGCTGTCTTAGAAAAGACCGATGACATTCTATCGGCTCTGCCTGAACCGTTTAGAATCGGCCATGGAGATCATCCAGAGGGAAAGGCTTGGTCGTTTCCATGGATTGGGCAAATCGATGAAGTGCGCGTGTCAAGTGTGGCACGTTCAAGCGATTGGATTCGGACGGAATATCAGAATCAGCTGGATCCGCAGAGTTTCGCTACAGTTGGTATCGAAGAGTCCATTGGCAATTACACCACGTCAGACATCAGTCTTGATCCCTCAGCGTCAGAAGGTCTTTGGTCGGTCAGAATACGATACAGGAACGCCATGGACCTTCAGGGCGGGAGTGTAGGGAGCCTTAGCAGAAACTTCATTGTGACTCATTCAACAGCCCTCAGTGTTACGGCTCCATCAGATGCGATCTCCGACCATACTACCTCAAGAGAAGTAGGTGAAGAGGTATACCTGGAGGTTGAGCTCACAGACACAGTGGCGTCCAACACTCTGAGTGGAGCCACAGTCAGCATAAACTGGACTGTCCTAGGCACACCAACACTGGTCCATTTGAATGACCTAGGAAATGGCCGATATGGGAAAACAATGAACACCTCTGATCTAGGCGAAGCGAGACGATGGCGGATTGAATTCAACTCTTATCACCCATACTACGCAAATGCAACTGACTATCTAGATATCGACCTCTCACACAAAAGCTATCTCACTTCTGTGCCTCCAAATCCGATTCCTTATGGTGAGGAATTCATAGTGAAGGTGAATCTTCGAGATGCGTTCGATAATTCGCCAATTAGCGGAGCAACCATCACCTCTAATGGAACATTTTCTGCATTGCCGGTTGACTATGGAAATGGGACGTATCTTGTATCAATTGATAGCTCTGGATATGGAATTGGGACTCATGTATTCAGGATAACTGCAGACCCCGTTGAATCATTAGTGTCATCTTGCTTCTTGGATGTCACTTTCACGTATCGAGCTATCGAAACCACAGCAATCACAACCGGTTCGAATCCTGCTGAAGTTCCATGGGGTCAGACAGTCAATACGACGCTTCAATGGTATAATGATGACAGTGGAGGAATTGGGATTTCGGGAGGCACTGTAACGTCAACAGCCTCCCTGCAATTCATTGACCTTGGTGATGGCAGCTATGCAGTCATGATCGATACAAGTAACTACGCCTTAGGAACGCATGTTATTCATCTCGCAGTCTCAAAACAGAACTATCAGAGTGCGACAGCCTCAATCACGCTGAGCATAATACCTCATAGGACATCTCTAGCCCTCGAAATCAACTCCACAACGCCTGTTGGCTCTCTTACCTACCTGAGTGTTTCATATATTGATACTGATGAAGGATCTGGATTCATCCCGGCAGGCAATCTAAGTCTCATACTTGTGGAATGGGTTGGAGGCTCAGATACATTCTTCTCTTACAGCTTCTGGCTTGACACGAGTGGATGGGCTCTTGGCGTCAATGAAATCAACGTAACACTGCTAGCAGTTAGCTCGCCAAGATACTATGACGATGCTATTCTATCGAGTAAAGTTGTGATACGGAAGCTAAACGTATTCTTAACTTGGGAGCATCTCGATCCATTCCCCAATGGCGACGATTTTGAGATGTTCCTTCATGTGAATGCCTCAGAACCCGGAACAGCAATGGACGGAAGTCCAATAAATGGAATTGCATCAGGGAAATTCTCTGCGGAAAATGACACAGGAAGCCCCTATGCCATCACAGTGACATTTCTGTCTGAAGGCCGATATAAGCTGACAATTGGAGGAGGAGCATTCTTTGAAGGAAACTATGAGATTATCATATTCCTGGACTTCCTACCTGCAGAGATTTACGAAGATGCACAAACACCAATGATTACTTTCACCTATAGGGCTACTCGTACATCTCTCTCTTCAGCAGAATATCCTCAGGTTGCAACTACTTACAACACGAATGTCACGGTTTCTCTTCATTATGTTGATCTCGATAGAAGCCTCAATATAACAATAGGAACGATAGCTGCTCAGGGAGCTTCTATAGTCTGGCAGCATGTTGGCGATGGGTACTATGATGTAATCATCATTGTTTTTGACTGGAATCAAGGCACTCACTCAGTGAATCTCACAGCAGATGCAGTTGGCTATGAAGCCAAGACACTTGCTTTTGAGGTGATTGTGCAAATTGCATACGCATATGCTCGTCCCACTGTGACGTCTATTGATCTACCATTAGGGGACACATACACATTCTATGTTGATTATTGGGATATTACTAATGATGAACCAATAATGGGCGCATCATTAAACCACAACTGGACTCATAGTCTAGCCGTTGTCTGGACTGGTTCCGAATACAGAGTAGATTTCCCAAGTTTCGATACGGATCCCTTGGGCAGTTATCTAATTCTCTTCAACTTCTCAAAAGGGCAGAACTATCAGTTTGGTTATTTCAATGTCAGCATTAATATCAGAACTCACTATACAGAGTTTCGGCTGGGAAGCATTGTTGAGCCAACCAGCTATGCAGGAGTGGTTAATGTTTCCCTCTACTATGGTGACATCGATAATGATGTAGGCGTTTGGTCATCCAACGTTGATGTCTTGGTAAGAAACCAAACTGGAGCAATATCCTTCCTTTCCCTTGAGAATGATACATCATTAGGTAGCGGATACCACATCCTGCGCATTTCGGCTTCGGTCTTTGGATCTACAGGACTCTATAACTTCACAGTGTACTTTAATTGGACTGGCCCTGGTCCGAAGTTCTTCAATGGAGTGACATCCGCTTCAGTCAACATAATTGGTGAAGAGTCGAAGTTAACACTTCTTGATTCACCCGGCCCAACAGCATACCTGGAAAACATGAGCTATCTTTATTCCTATAGTGAGCTCTACGGCGGAGGCGGGATATCCAACTACACAACTCAGGATGTTCATGTGTATATCGTGTTTGTTAGCGAGTCTATTGATGAGTCTTTGATAGATATATGGGAAATTGATCCCTTTGGCAGTCCAGGGCAGTACACTATCCAATTCAATAGCACGGTCTTTGGGAAACCCGGTTTGTATAATATGATAGTGTACTTCAACTGGTCAGCTGGAGTCGCACCATACTATCCAAACAAGACCAGCGTTGTACAAGTAAAAGTAACAGCAAGACATACGCTACTGTCAGTGAATCCTCCAGATAGCTCGCCGTATGGAGTGAATGCAACATTTAGCTTTACATTTGATGATGCCACGGATGCAATTCTTGTTCCGATAGCAAAGAAACCTCAGCTGAGTGTGGTCCTTAGTCTTGCTGACTATTCTCTTTGGTATAATGATACCACAATGACATTTTACATTTCATTCAACACAAGTGTATTGGGGGCGTCAATCGGCTCGAAGTCATTCACAATCTCTGTCAGTTGGGTGGGCACTCCATTCTATGCAAATGTCACTGACCATGTTGTGCTCATAACTGTGCTCTATAGGGAAACGGTGATTGAGTATCCAACACCTCCTCCAACTCCCTTTAGGTCAAATGTGACCCTTGTAGTGACCTATCTGGACGTTACTGAGAACCCTTCGGTCCCAATTGATGAGTGCATTGTCAGTCTAGAGGATGGCGTTGGTCCTATACCAGCCGCCTATTACTCAGTATTGTCAATAGGTGGAGGAGTTTATGAAGTAGAGTTCAACACAACTTGCTTCGCAACACCAGGCACCTTTGATTTAACAGTAGTAATTGTGTCCCCTAGTTTCTACATAGCTGAAGCCTCCGCGACAAGGTCTGTCCAGATTCAATATCGACTCACAACCCTTACTGCAAATCCAATTGGGCTTGTACCATTCAACGACTCACTCATTGCTATCCTACAGTATCAGGATCTGCTCACAGCGGACAATATCGGAAATGGCAGTCAACCCGTTGGAATTGAAATTCTAAATGGAAGCACCTGGGAATTCGATACGCAGTGGAGAGCATCTTCGCAAGACTATCTTGTTATTATAGAAACCTACAACCAAATGCTGGAAATTGGGATTCCCTATGTGCTTCATGTTAGAATGAGTTATCCTGATATAGCTCCATTTTATCGAGGGTCTGATGTTTACCTATCCTTCCAGCTTAGGTATAGATCATCATCTCTCCAGCTAACTGAGTTTCCAATGCCTACAGCTTATCTTGATTTGGTGAATTTCACAATACTCTATCAAGACTTGGATTCGATTTCAGGTATTGAGAATGGGGAGATTGACATCTATTATGGCATCACAGAACTTCTGGAGGGTATTGACTACTACGTAAGTGCCATTCCTGGCGGAGAGTACTACATTTCTATTGACTCGCTTTCACTTACCGGATTAGGATCGCATACAGTCCAGGTGAGAGCGAATTGGCTGCTGGGAGCACCCTATCACAAAAACTCATCCATCAGCGTTGGATTGAGCATTACTGAGCGCGCTGCGAGAGCTGACATAGTGGTGCCACCAAACCAAGCCCTCTATCTAGATAATCTAACCTTCGCTTTCATATATAGCGACGTCAGCAATGACCAACCAATACCTATCACCAAGAGCCTTGTTACAATCTTCAGTGGTGGATTCCAGCTTCAGCAAGATGACTTCAGTCTTGTTGAAATCCTTGGAGACTATTATGTTGAGATAAACTCAACGATTCTCGGACCTGGACTTGTGACCAACTGGAATCTGACATTGCTGGTCAATTGGAACCCCCTTGTTGCGCCTTTCTACACTTCCGACCAAGTGTCTGTGAGCATCACCACTACAAATCGTATCGGCCTAGTCACCCTAGGCCAACCTCCTACGGTCCCCATTGGAGACAACATGAGTCTGATTGCCACTTTTGTAGATGAAGGAAATGGCTTGGCAATAATTGGGGCTCTCGTGGAATTCGATTGTCTTAATCCTTCGAATCTTATTGAAAACCTCGACTACTGGGTGTTGAGGGATACTCAGGGGGACGGATCATATGAGATTGTCGTTGATTCAAATGCCTTGGGATCAACAGGAACCTTCACATTTAGACTCAGACTTCTATGGGATTCGGGGTTATCTCCATATTACAGGAACACCACAATACTCTACCTCACCGGATCAGTGAGGCTGGTTCAAGCAATCCTCACCAATGATGCACCGAATCCATCCATTGTCCCTCTCTACTACAACTGCTCAGTATTACTCAATTTCAACGATCTTGATCATTCTCTGCAAATCACTGGAGCCGAAGCTGTTGCCAATGTAAGGTATAAGTCAACTGGATTGACCCCATCCATATGGAACATCTATGTTGTATCTCCAGGAACCTATCAATTGACCGTAAACTGCTCGGATGCGGCATCTTCAGGGACAGATGCTCTAATTGTCGAGATTGACCTTTACCCCTACCAAACTGTGGAACTGCAGATTCCGTTTCAGATTAGGCTTCGAAATGGTGAGTTTGCTATCCATTCGAAAGTGAGTAATTGGAAAGGAGAGAATGCAATTGTAATCCTTGAGCTAGTTGATAGAGATGCATTTGATGCCCCGCTTTCTGGTGCATCTCTGACTCTATCATGGACTGATTCCTCGTCCTATTTGGATTTGGGAAATGGTCTATATGAAATCACTTTGATGAGCTCCGCTCTTAATGCCGGGGCATACACTCTCCAAGTAGCTGGCAGCCTATCTGACTATTTCATATCCGACATAAGTGTGAATGTCGAGGTTCTACCAATCCCAGCTGAATTAACGTCCACTTCAAATGTTCCGGATGTCTACTGGGGTGAGGATGTAACAATCTCAGCTTTCTATAATGATACAGCGCATGACTTGCCAATTTCTCTGGCATCACTCACCTATGAGTTTGGTAAATTGACAGGCACTCTATCCGAAAATACACCGGGCAACTATTCCTTTAGCCTTGACACAGGAAGGCTTGCCTGGGCGACAACCTATGTTGTGATAATAACTGCTTCCTATCAGAACTATCAAACAAAAACTGCCCAAGTCACAGTCAATGTTCTGAAACTGCCAACAGAGATGACATTGCTGGGGGGACTTCAATCTCAAGATCTTTACAGAGGTCAATCTGTAAATGTCACAGTCTTTGTAAATGACACCCACAATGGTATTCCATTATCTGGTGCAGTCATTGAAGCGTATTGGAGCGACACCCCGGGTGTCGTAACCTATATTCCTGCAGTCCCTGGCGAGCCTGGTTATTACTCGGGGTCAGTGAACACAGGGACCAAAGACATTGGCACGTATACACTCAATCTCGTATTGAAGAAGGACAATTTCGTAACAGCATTCGGTATAATATCTGTCAAGATTGTCCAGATTGATTCCACTCTCTGGTTGGATGCCACCACTCAAACCTATGCCAACAGAGCATTCAATTGGACTGATGTTGTCCGACTAGGTGTCTACATTTTGGTGCCAAGTCTGAATCCAGTCGATCCATACTCTACGGGCCTATCAGATTGCCTTGTTACTTGGTCGGTGTCTGGGACAACATTGAATGGGATCTTTGAGAGTGGAACTCTGATTGGCGGACCAGGCTACTTCTATTACGATTTTGATACTGAGGACCTCAGGGCATCAACCTATACGATAAGAATATCCGCAGAGCCAACAAATACCACATTTTCAGTAGCAACTAACACAACAACATTGACAGTATTGCGTCTAAAGACTTGGGTAGGTTCTCCAGAGACAGCAACTCACATTTGGGGTTGGAGCGGCTACGTGAGCTTCACCTATTGGGACCTCATTAGAAACGTTGGAGTAAATGATGCCTATGCATATCTCGATTGGCTAGGAGGTGAGGATCAGGCTTCATACCTCGGAAATGGGTCTTATTCAGTCTTTGTCAACACATCACTCGTAACGCCAGGCGAACATCCAATCATACTGAATCTATGGAAAGAGAATCATGAGAGTGGCACAGGAGTGTTCAATCTTGTAGTGCTTAGCGTTCCTACCGAGATCGAGGTATATGCAGACGAAGTGAACACACAAGATGATGACCCAACGAATCTAATTGTTCCTCATGGAGATTTGCTTAATGTCATATGCCTGTACAACGATACAGAGTATTTACGAGGAATCTCAGGAGCGACATATCTCGAAGCAGTTCTCACACATCCATCGATGATAGAGGATAAGGAGAGCTTGCCCATAGCTGAACTATCTGGCGGCAATTATACGATAGAGTTTGATTCCAGCCGGTGGTATGTAGCTGATGAGCCATATCATGTGATTGTAAAGATTGGGCTTGAAAACAGAACCACAGCGTCTATCAGTGTCTATATCACGATAGTTGTCGTGCCTACTACCCTCATATACGACGGACAATCTCCGATAAGACTCTCCTACCTTCAGACTTGGGAAATTCGAGTAAGGTATATCGATATCTGGCCAACTCATGACAATGCTGGCATTGAGAACGGACTTGTCAATGTTACAAGTTTCAATACAAGATATGTTAGAGTCATTTCTAATGAGTCCGACCCGAATGGGGGCGGCTGGTACATTATAACTATCTCATCTCAGCCTGAACAGGGAAGCTCTGTAATCAGAATTGTCCTGTCAAAACAGAGCCACCAGCCATCTGAAGTTTCAATCGCAATAGAAATTGCGCCAAGTGATACCGACTTGCTCATTCAGAGCGCAATCCTGTATGGTGTGCCAATCACTGCAATCGTCGTAGTGGGTGCACTTCTGTGGTCGAGAGTCTTCAAAGTACCAAAGAAGCTGAAGAAACTGAACAAGATGATAAAAGCACTCAAACGCGGAGTGATTCCAAAAATACCTGAAGGCATCAGAAATCGACAAGAGATCATCGCCGCTCTTTTCAATGAAACATGCGCTGGAGTTGGAGTTACAAAACAGCCAGATGCTATGCCCAGATTCTCTGTCGGCATTGACGTTCCTGAGATAGAAGAACTGCTAGTTCAGCTGACCATCCTTACTGATATGACATCCGGAGAACTTGAGGACTTCAGGGAAGAAGTTTCAAAGATGAAGCTTAGTGAACAGGTCGCTTTCACCAAAGAGGTCATCACTCAGCAAGCAATAAAGCAGGCCAAAACAGCAGGCAAGTCTCTAGAGAGTTTCTTGGAGGACCTTGCAGCTCAAGCTCGTGCAGTGATTGAAGGAAGGCCCCTGACCAGTGACGAAGGAATTGGAAAGAAGAAATCTGCGAAGCCAATGGACGATAACGCTTCCACAGAGGCGGATACCGATAGACTAACAGAATCCGAAATGGCTGAGCTCAGGCAAAGGCTGATTGGAGCAGGTCTGCCAGAGCATGAGATCAAATCAATCATGGAACAGGTAGCCAATCTACCAAGAAATCTTGTGGATGAATTAGTGAGAACTGTTCTAGATAATGGAGGTGCAGAGCCATGACGAAACCATCGATTCCAAAGCTGCTCATGCTTTTCCTCACTGTAATGCTAATTGTTGCGCCTACAAGTCTGAGCTCGGTCATGGTTTCTGAACCTCAGAACGAGTTTGCATCCACAGCACCCCGTTCAGGAGGCAATCTCGCCTCAGAAGGCATATCAACATCTGGAACAGGCACCGCACTTCCTGTGACCCTCAATGGACTAGTCACTGACTCCCAGACTTTGTATCTCGATTCCGGTGCAAGTAGCTACTGGAATCCATCCACTCCGAGCAATTGGGAGAGAAACGGTGTAGTTGTTAGAATAGATGATTTGCATCAGACAACTGATAACGTGTTGAGCAACGGTCTGCTTAATGAATATCATGCCGAGAAATGGTTAGGTTATGGATACAACAGCGAAGATATACTGGTCCCCAATAGCTGGACCCTCACTGACACCGAAGTTGGCGGAGGGTCTGGACGCAATGCCCATCCTCATCATGGCATGTTCGAGATTGTGGATAATGCGGGAGCTGGATATGATGACTCTATGGGTTGGATTCTTGAGGCGATTTGGAACAGCGGTAATTTACTCGAATCAAGCGATGAGGTCTATCTAAGCCAGACAGTGCAAGTAACGGCTCAAGATGTCACATCTGCCCGTGTAAGATTCCTATACTACCCAATGTCGACATGTGACCTAG
>JBHLQS010000083.1:0-11742 GCA_048883405.1 Candidatus Thorarchaeota archaeon | reverse complement strand
GCAGCTATCGCAGTCCTCTCACTGTCAAGCTCATTCATCAAGATTGGGAACCCCTGACCAGGCTCTCCCAGCATCAAATCAGCAGGAACTCTCACATCCTCAAACTTCAACCAGGAAACCCTTGCAGACTTCATTCCCATCAGATCATGGTCTTGCACTACTGAGAACCCGTCACTCTTTGTGTCGACTATGAATGCACTCATCCCATTCTTGGACTTGACACTCGGATCTGTGATAGCAAATGCACACATATAGTCAGAAACGCTACCATTAGTGATAAACTTCTTCTCACCATTCAAAACCCACTCGTCGCCGTCTTTTTCAGCCTTTGTCTTCATCCTCGCTGTATCAGACCCCACATCAGGCTCAGTTATGCCAATGCAGCCAATTTTCTCCCCCTTGATGATTGGGGTTAGATATTTCTTCTTCTGTTCAGCAGTTCCGAACTTACTGATTGGCATTCCATAGAGAGTAGCAGATGACATTCGAGCCATGTCGAGACCTGCATTGAGACTTGATACCTCTTCTGCTACAATAATCTCGTAAGATAGTCCTCTTGCTGATCCACCAACTTCTTTTTCATGATGGACGCCCATGTAACCAGCCTCACCTATTTTGCGGATCAAATCTCGTGGGTATGGGCCCTTATCTATTTCATCTGCTACTGGAGCTATCTCCTTTTGACAGAAGGCTCTAACCTCTTTTCTAAAAGCGAGCTCGTCATCGGTCCATAATGTGTCACTAAGGTAATCAGTCATGATGGCCACTGAGTGCAGGAGCTGGAGTCCCACTTAAATGCGTAGCGAATTTGACGCTCACGAAATGACCTGAAATCGGAATCTTTCTTCAGCGTCGATTGATAGGTCAACATTGTCCCCAATCTTTGGCGAAGAGGCATCCTGGTCCTTTGCAAGACATAGGACTACCGCTTTATGTTCGAGTTCAACAAGAGCCATTGTCAACGGGGGACTAAATCCCTCTGGAGGCATTTGGAGGGTAGTGAAACTGACAACTGTTCCCTGACCTTTCAGCTCCAAGGAAACCATATCTCCCACGCCCTTCCCACAATATGGGCAAGTATCGCGAGAAGGCACGATGGCTCTTTCACACGTCCGACAACGTGAAGCCTGTATCTTCAATTCAGTGTCACAGGAAGAAATTGAGTCACGTCAGTGAAAAGGTTTCTGTCAATCTACTTCTGAGTCTTTGTCTTCAGAGTGCTCAGAACAGGCTTCACGTGCCTCTTCAGGAAAGCTCTGAACTTGGGATCGTCTGTGAGAGATATTGTGCTCTTGTTCGTGAGGCTTTCAATACCCCCTTCGACTTCGATTGCCTCACCCAAATCCACCAGGTCTGTCTGGAAGACTTTGTGGATAGCATGTGGAGAGAAACCTTCCCTTCTGTAGACTGGGAGTATCTGTGCTTTGGTTCCACTTCCCCCGAGTTTCAGTAGAGACAAAAGCATCAACCAGTGATGCCAAGCAAGTGTGTAATTCTCTAGAAATTGCATTACTTCTTCTATAGATTTGACCAAGCTATCTTCCTTCCTGTTCGTATTCTTTGCCATCTTTGGGAGTTGTATGTTCTAGCATTGCAATTCACCGGGAGGCGTCGGTACCTGTGCTCTCCAATCTCTCTGTCCGACATTGATATTCACTTCATCGCAGGGCGCCTCGATAGCCAAGTTCGGAAAGTCTAGCTGAAGTATCTCTAAGACTTTCTGAAACTCTTGCAGCTTCTTGAATTCTCGACATAAGCTCTTTACGGAACTCAGTTGCTTCGATCTCACCCCTTTCCAATCTCAACGTGAGATTCTCTCTCTCAACTGAAAGATCTTCACGTCTTTCTACAAGGTTGTCATATTCACCAAGAAGTGTTTTGATTGATTCAAGGTTGCCAGGCATTATTGTGTCATCTGAGGAAAGCTCAGGTGCAGCTTTCCTTGTATCCGGAGGCTTTGAAACTGTCGTAGGTTTGGGTTTCTTTCGTCGCCACTTATCAAACAAGCCCATTTCATTCAGTCTCCGTTATTTCCCCAACGAGTTTGAAGTCCAGTTCCTCAAAGGCTAGTGCTCTGATTAGTTCCAACCAGCGTTCCCTGAAGTCTAGCTGATTGGCTTGCATACCATAAGCAGGAACTCCCAGCTTACTGGCAACTTCCTCAGGAGAGAGTGCACCTGGCAAGTCCTGTTTGTTGGCAATTGCTACTGCCCGTGCATAGGGTAATTCAGCTTTTAGGACAGGATATGCTATGCGCTTGGTCCATTCCATGTTTGCTTCCGTTGAGTCTGTGACAATGAAAACAAGACTACCGGAACGGATGATCTTGCCCCACTCTTGGACAAATCGGTCTTGTCCACCCAGGTCAAAAATGCTGAAAATGTAGGGATCGAAATCAGCTTTCAATAGTGCCTTATCCCCGAAGAAAGTCGGTACGTATTCCTGTGGCGGTCCACGTGATGGAAGTGTAGCCAACTCAAGGAGGGTGGTCTTGCCAGTGCCACCATGTCCCGCCAAACACAATTTTACAGGGATGGTTCCCACAATCTTTCGGAACCCAATCCCAAATGGCGAGAAGTCTGTGGCTCTCCACTCATCACTTTCAAGTGTATGCTCAAAGACCATCATGAACTTTGAAACAAGACTCATCATTGCCTCGTTTACTTTCTGAAGAGATGATTGACGGTCCATCGTCACAATGAACTGGGTGTCATGAGATTTCATGTAGACAAAGCGATAACGATTAATCTCTGTGCTATCGATTTTCCACTCTTGTAGGTTCTGAGCTGAGCTTGCAACAAGCGTCATTACTGAATCAGTATCGAGATCTTTATTCTCCACTATGACATCTTTGAACAGAGTTTGTCCTTCTTTGAAGATGTGAATCTCGCGAATCATTGCATCACGATTCCTATTCCAATTCTGCAAGAAGCGTTACCTGACTGGGATGAGATTGCTTCAAGACCTCCAGGTAGTGCATGGCTTGTTGGCTAGCAATTACTTCAGAGTTATACTGGTCCACAGTTCTCCGAATTAGCCATTCGGGGTATACTGTGACGACTTCTGGGTTGCATTTGAGTATCACATATTGCTGGTCGTGTTCATCCTTGATTCTTGTAACGATGTTTGCCCTTTCAAGAGTTGACAGTTTCCTCTTGATCTTTGAAGTTGACAATTCAGTCAATTCAGGAAGCAGTTTCACCTCAGCAGGACCTCTCCTGAGAGCTTGAATCAAATCGTAAGTATCAAAATCGATTATGTGTTTCCCAATTTCTTCAGCATCAGACCAGACTGTTTTGAACAAATCGCTCCTTAGTCTTGCTGCATAATCACGGTGATATTCCTTTGAGGATTCTAGATAACTCTCTGCTACATCTCGTGGAAAATCACTCTCCTTGACTGCCTGAACGATATCATGTGAAACTGTACGTAGAACAAAGAGGGCTCTGGTCAAGTAGATTACTTCAGAAGAGAGACCCTCAACCCAGCCTGTAGCAATTATGCCCATCTTTACAAGAGGGCGAAGAATAATGTCAACATCTATCTTCTTACCAATCTCATCAAAGATTACTTGTTCAAGGTCGGCTGACTGAACAGTTCCATTCTTCATTAATATCTGGATAACCCCTCTCCTGATAGGGTCGGTGAGAACTGCTGCTTGTTGTTGCTCAGCAGTCATCTGAGTATACCTGGAGATTTGCTTGTATAGTGGTGGCACCATTTTCTCGTATGCATCATTCTCCGCATTGAGGAATATTTGAGTCGCTATCTCTGGCAGAGCATCCTTGTAGACATCAGGGTCTTCCTCTGGATGCAGAACGAGAAATATCATTGATGGTAGTCCTTTGAGATGCATGTTCAGTCCACCGTAATAGACTGCAAGTTTGAAGTCATCGAATGCCAATGAGCTAAAGCCCGGCTTTTGCGACTCCTTAGTTTCTCCAAGTGTGGCTATTCCATAGGCCCTCATTGAAGTAGTGGGATCTAATCCTATCTTGAGCCTCTTTGGCGTCCTGGCAGTTACTATTGGTCCAAGCTCGTCATCCCACTTTAGTACTGCTAGGCCTTCAGGCATTTTGAAACAGTCTCCATTCGATTTGACATTCGAGCTCTAGAAACAGGAAAGACAGAAATCTGTTTGGTCACTTGAACATGACTAGACCTTGTGCACATCCAGTCTTGAGCCTGCTCTGAAGTCAAAATCTTGAATTTTCTAATAAGACAATCTTGGATGGACGATGCAGCTAGATGCCAAACAGCCCAACGCACATGTTATCGCCGAAGCCACCGATATTCTGTGTGAGTGCAATTCTCGGAGAATCAACCTGTAAGCCCTTAGGAGCTTTTCCGACGAGTTGGTTGTATATATCATGAATCTGGGCAATACCCGTGGCTCCCGTCGGATGACCGCGCGCCTTTAAGCCCCCAGTGGTGTTTACTGGGATCTCTCCAAACACCTCAGTCCGCCCATCTCTTACAAGTTCAATAGAAGCTCCTCTATTCGCGAAACCAACGTCCTCCATGTTCACCAATTCAAGAATCGAGAATGCGTCATGGATTTCACAGACATCAACGTCCTTTGGTGAGAGATTTGCCATATGAAAGGCCTTCTCAGCAGCGACAACAGTTGCACCGAGTGATGTCAGAGACAGTCTATGCTGAACAGCATGGTGGTCAGTTCCATGACCGAGGCCAAGAACTTTGACAGCATGGTCTTTGACACCAAGGTTTTTCACACACTCTTCTGAGGCAAGTACAATGGATGCGGCCCCATCACTGATTGGACTGCAATCAAATAGCGTGAGGGGATCAGCCACAATCCGGGATGTACTTACGTCCTCAATCGTGATTTCTTTCCGAAAGTGAGCTAAGGGGTTCTTAGCCCCATTTCGATGAGCCTTGACGGGGACTAATGATAGGTCATCACGAGCTAAACCATAATCATGCATATACCTTCGGGCAATCATAGCCGCCAATGCTGTTGGTGTGGCACCATATCGAGTTTCATTCTCATATGACATCATTTTTGAGAGAATCCTGGATGCGACTCCTTGATTCACCTCTGACATTTTCTCCACTCCGACCACTAGGATTAGGTCAGAGTACCCGGAAGCTATCATTGTATACGCAACTTCGAAGGCACTGGAACCCGAGGAAGGACCAGTCTCCACACGTGTTGCTCCGGCGGGTACAATTCCCAATCTGTCGGCTAGAAGAGTAGAGAGATGGCCCATTCCCACAAACTCATCGGGGTTTTGGGACCCTACTACAAGATGGTCGACTCTTTGGTCAAGACAGTGTGATTGCGTTAAGGCCTCGAAAGATGCTTTCTCTGCCAGTTCTGTCAGTGACTCTTCAAGAATGCCAAAAGCAGTCATTCCAGCACCAATGACATACACTGATTCCATGATTTCACCCCTCATTCGATCAGAACTAAGAGATTATCTGGAGGTGGCATTGAACGGGTCATTGTCAATCAATTTGCTTTACTCGAGGGCGTATTTAGTCGTTCTGATGTGATTGATGTCAATCACTCTTGCGGTCTTCATCTTCAACTTCTGGCGGTTCCTCCTCCGCAACGTGATCACTTGGTTCTTCTTCGAGTTCGCTCACATCCTCAAAATCGAGTTTCCACATTTCCTCTATCGCACTGCTATCATCAGGCTCCACATCAACTTCGAGGTCCTTAGTTTCCTCGACTGTGGGTTCCTCTACCTCATCTTCAAAATCGAGTTCCCCTGCTTCCTCATCGGCACTGCTATCATCAGGCTCTACATCGACTTCAAGGTCTTCAATTTCCTCGACTAATGGTTCCTCCACTACTTCTGCGTCATCGACGTCTTCAGCTTCTACATCTTCGACGGAGTCATCCACAAGATCGAGCCGTTCTAATTCCTCTTCAAAGTCGATTTCTCCGGTAACAATCTCCTCGGGTGGTTCTGTTGTTGCTGATTCCTTTGCTGCCGTTAGCGAATCTATTACTGTCTTGAGTTCAGCCTCTGTGAGTTGCGTCAATTCATTCAATTCGTCGATGGACAGGTTCTCTAGCCAAGCCTCTTTGAAATGAGCAACAACGAAAGCTGGCAGAGTCCGGATTAGTCTCTTCTTCTGAGCACCTTCATCCATTTCCTCTGTTTCTTCGATTTCATCAAACTTGATCTTCAGCGCTTCAACAATCTCTACGTAGGATTCTTCCACATCAATTGTATCAGTTTTCTGAGCGGCTGATATCGAGTCAAGAAGTTCCTCTACCTCTTCAGGGCTTAGTTTCGCCAGCTGCTCAATGTCAGGAATATCCAGCTCTCTCAATTCCTCTTCGAAGAACATTGATTTGACAGTAGATGGTAGCTTCTCCATCCAGTCATCCTTGGTGAGAGGTACCTTTACTCCGCTCTTCTCCTTGATCTTTCGGACCTCTTCCAGCATCAAAGCTAGTGCTTCATCGGCGGCAGCCTCAATGTCTGTGGCGGCCTCTATATCCAGCTCTTCGAATTCACCAATGCTCTCAGGCTTTGGAATCTCTCTTACAATTACTTCTTCCTCTTCCTCTTCTTCAGGTTCTGGAAGCTCGAATTCCTCTAGAGCTTCCACCATCTCCATGTCGGGCTCAGTAATGCGAACCCCTTCTAAATCGGCATCACCAACTTCTTCCAAAGTCAGTCCTAGTGCAAACAGTCCGGGTTCCAGTAAATTCAGCAAGCTCTGCTCAGCTGTCTTGACGTCGATTTCCTCGATTTTCTCTTCCTTCTCCATCGCATCTAGGATTGCGTTGATTTGCTTTATTTCCAAGGGAACTTCAACATAATACCTTCTGCGGATAGCTACCGCACTTATAATGATAAGAATGGCAACACCACCACTTATTCCGGCTATTGTCATTGGAGTGAGTCGCGGCAATGGTGGAGGCACAAATTCCACTGTGATTTGGTTTCCAGCTAGTGATAACTGCGTGATTCCGTATTGATTTCCAGATACTGCTTCTATATAGAATGTGTATTCCCCGGTTTCAACCTTTGTGATGTTCGCGTACCAGAATCCACCAGATACATTGTAGGACATTGAGATCTGACTGCCTTGATCCCACAGAGTAACAACACCATCTGTCAAGTCTGTTCCATCGTATTCGTAGGAAAGTGTGGCACTTATGATAATGAATTCCTCAATGATAGGAGTGGTTGAACTTGCAGATGTTGTCTGAACTTGAATTCTATCCCAGATTATTGTCACATCGCTTGTGCTAGTGATGAAGAAATCGATACCTTCGAGAGACGCAGATAGTACTGTAAATGTTTGGTCACCTACAACATCACTTGAGTGAGATGCTCGCCAGAAACCGTCCACATAGGTCATAGCAGCCGACCCTGTTGCCAGAGCTGTTAAGCCTGATGTGATATCAATTCCAGCGTTTTCTAGTCGCACCGACCAAAGTGAGAAGCCAGTTGAGCCTACATCTATTCTTGAATCAGCGGCAGAGGATTGATATAATTCCAATCGATCCCAATAGACAGCCAAGTCATTACCGTATAAATCAAAATGAGTAATCCCAAAGATAGGATCTTCACAGGTTGTCAGTGTGTCGAAATTGATCATTTGATAGGATAACCGAGTAACATTGACCTCCCAAATGCCATCAGCCAAATGAACTAGATCCTCAAACTTCAAACTGAAATTGCCGTCTTGAACCGGTGCATCATCAAAATCATAGAGAAGGTACACTTGTACTCTTGCATACTCGTTAGGATCAAGGTAGGTAACATTCGAAATTATCGAAACGACTTCTATCTGATCCCAGATGCACCATGTTTGGTCGTTAACAGAAATGACATCAATTCCGTGCGTGTCTCCGAAAGCTGAAGCAGCGGTGTAATATTGCCTATGGACACCTGAAAACTGGAATGTAGTATTGTCCAGGAGAATGGTCCCATCAAATGGTGCTCTATCATAGCTATATATTGCACTAACTGTTATGCCAGTAGCATTTGTCCCTACATTCGTGCGCTGATCTATCGGGTCAGTTATCGAAATTATAAGTGAATCCCAGATGATAGTTTGGTTAGTTGTGCTATCTATCCAATTAGTGATGCCATAATCAGATTCTGTTGCACCACTAATTTGGTATACAATTTTCGTTGCAGTAGTACGTGTTTCTTGATAATGCCAGCGGCTGTTTGTCACATCCCATGAAAGGAGTTTAATCCCGTTGAGATACGCTGTCAATCCGCTTTGAATATCAGAGCTATCATATTGATAGCGTGCACTCCACCAGACATCGCCCATCTCATTGATATTGATTCGAGAATCATCCGCTCCTGAAGTATAGAACTCGATACGATCAGTGATGAATGTGCTAGTAGGACTGGTAGTGAAGTACAGGTCACCACTTGCGGAGCCAGAACCAGCTTCCACAATTTTGAACGTATATGTATTCAATCGTACAAGAGAAGAAGAGCCGATACCTGAAACAGATAGTTCACCAAAGGCATTTATACTTCCTGACCAGGAGCCAGAAAAGTCGTGAATCACCCAGATATCGGTTTCATTGGTCGGAGGAGAAAGAAGTGACCCATAATAGATAACGGTTCCTGAAGCCTGTAAGTCAACTGTGTCTATGTCACCGCGGTCATCAGAAAGGGAGGGCATTATACTGTAATCAAGACGTGTTTCAACATCCCAATTAGATTCAGACCAATCCAAATCAGAAACAGCTGAAATGTCAACAGCGTATTGTCGTACATCAACATTTTGTAAATCAAAGTGATCCCAATCAATCTTAATTTTCCATGTTACATTCAGCTGTGCTCCAATTTCTAGGTAAGTGCTGCTCGATGATAGATGGATATACTCAACCCCTGCTTCAATTGAGAAAGCATTAGTTGCAGTTGTATATCGAACCCGCCAAACCTCAAACAGTCGTGAATTATCCCACAATGAGAGTTCCACGTAGTCAATATCCGCATATCCATCGTAATCCACAAATGAAGATTTGATGAAGTATGGCCTGAGTCTTGAGTACAGGTTATCAGTGTCATCTGGATTCACTAAGATTGGAGCGCCATTATTGAATGGTGCAAAGTTTGAAGGCGTGGTCCAAGCTACTTCAGCAGTGTTACTTGTGAAGGTGGTGATATCATAAACACTCTCAGAAACAACGATCTGTACAGTGTACTGGTATGTCGTAGCTACGTTGTTGTCTACGAACTGTGATACGTTGGCAAAGGTGAATGACCTCCAGTATGTCCCGTTTCGGCCCACATCCACGAGATAAGTAGTACATGCTGAGTCATCATAATCAAAGGATATGTCAAGTGTGAAACCGACATCTGTGTAGTCAAGCACCGAGCTGGAATCGGGGGTGATTGTTACCAGTAATCTGTCCCAAATCACATCCTGTGAAAGCCCCGCTGTGTTAACTAGGGAGATATTGTAGGTCGATTCAGAAGCTCCTGAAGTGTTCACATAGTAGTTCCAAAGTCCAACAACTGACTGGCCTACATCCAGATAGAACCAGCTGTTTCCGGCATCCCAGGTCATAGCTGAATCATCTAGATATAGAATGTCACCAGAGCCAAGCGGGAGACTATCATATTCCAATTCAGCAGTCACCATGACTCTGGCTGTTGCATCAGTACTCAGTCGACTGTCGTCAACAGTTGTAGTGAGGACTCTTATTCTGTCCCAGATGATTGTTGCAGATGCACCACCTAAATCTATGGCACTGATTCCATGAGTATTCCCTGAGGAAGATACTGAGTTATAGGTTTCAGAAATCACTATGATACGGCTGCGGTCCGTTGACCAGATTCCGTTGGCTCCTGTATAGGTAAACGAAATAGTGTTGACAATCACTGAACCATCAGTAACATCCGCGTCATTATATTCATACTCGAGTGTAATGTAGACTGTAATTGTGCTTCCGACATCGTCGCGATAGTCTGATGCGGTTATAGAGCGAACAGCAATTTGATCCCAAATCACAAGCTGTGACTGACCATTCTGTTCCACATTTGTTATTCCAAAGGTATTGTCCAAAGCTGTTACAGTATCGTATAGATTATCTCCAACTACAATCTCAGACTCGTTGATTCGCCAGACTCCACTACCGATATATTCAGCTGGTACTGAGTTAATGCTCACATTCCCATCCGTCACATCAGAACCATCATAGTCATAGTTCAATAGAACATCAATAGAAACAGTAGCACCGACATCCACTCTATCATCAAGAACTGTATATGATACCACAACAATCTGATCCCAGATCACAAGTTGAGACTGACCATTCTGATTTATCGCTGTGATTCCGTAGATATTTGCAGAACATGCAACAGTATCAAATGTCACACCTTGTGATGTGCCTCGTGTTTCAGAGATTCGCCAGACTCCGGCACCCTGAGGAGTGGCAGAAATCCCATTGATTGTTACTGCACCAGAGGCGACTGGAAAACTGTCAAATTCGAACACCAAGGTGACATCGATGTCAACCAAGTCATCGACATTGACATGACTGTCTATTACACTGTATCCACTTACTAATACACGGTCCCAGATGATGGTTTGAGATTGAGAGTTCTGATTGACCAGTGAGATGCCATGAGTATTGCCACTACAACCCACTGAGTCATAGGTGACACTCTGCACAGTGCTTCGGGATTGACTGATTCTCCAGGTACCAGAGCCCTGATAGGCCGCACTAACTGAATTGATGGTGACGGTTCCATCATCAACAAAGGAGTCATCAAACTCATACTCTAGAAGAACATCGATGCCCACTGAATCAGTTATGTTTACTCGGCTTTCAGTGACTGAATATGAACGAACTACCACCGTGTCCCAAATTATAGAAACATTAGAGGCTGTCTGTAACCAGCCGGTGAGACCATAACCAGACTCTGTAGCTGAGAGAACAGAATAACCAACTCTTGAGACCGAAGGAACTGACTCAGCATAGTACCAGCGGCTATTTATTGAGTCCCAGAGAAGTGTCTTGGAACCATTAAGAAGAGCTGTGAGGCCACTTGTGATTTCAGCGTTATCGTAGTCATATCGAGCGTTCCACCAGACAGTTCCTAAGTCATTCAAATTAATTCGGTTGTCCAACATTCCTGAGGTGTAGAACTCAATCCTATCTGTGATGAACTCCGATGTTTCACTATTTGTGTAGTAGAGGTCAGTACCTCCAGATCCATCTCCCTCGACAACAACCTTTACGGTATATGTATTCAACCGGACAATGGCAGATGAAGCAATGCCTCCAATAGAGAATGCTCCAACACCGTTAACATTACTAGACCATGTCCCGGATACATCATGAATCACCCAGACATCGGTTTCGTTACCAAGAGGAGTAAGCGAGGAACCGTAGAAGACGACAGTCCCAGTAAGGACTAGATTATTTGCATTGAGGTCACCACGGCCATCTGACAATGAGGGTGAAATTGAGTAGTCCAATCGGGTTTCAACATTCCAGTCAGACTCATACCAATTGGTATCTGATTCCGCAGAGTCATCGATGACAAATTGGCGGACGTCAACATTCGAGAGGTCGAGGTGATCCCAATCAATCTTAATCACCCAAGTGATATCAATGTCATTTCCAACCTTAGCATAGGATGAACCCAACATAGCAATGAACTCAGAACCCACCTCTATAGAGAACGTATTTGTCGACTCGGTGTAACGTATCCTCCAGACCTCAGTAGCACGTGTGTTGTCCCAAAGGCTCAGCTCGACATAGTTGATGTC
>JBHLQS010000082.1:0-11947 GCA_048883405.1 Candidatus Thorarchaeota archaeon | reverse complement strand
TCTGAGATTCATTTTGTATATACCAGAACTCCATGAAGCTGGGAGTTTCCATCCTAAAGACTTGCCAGGATCAGGAAGAAGAATAGACGTGCTATGCCGCTCTCTTGCCGCATGTTTCGACTGGGGACCTTCAACTCTTGATAAATCGAGTTTAGAAATCATTGCCCTTGATGGTAAGGCATCTTGTCTTCGAATCAGAGATCCAGATACAGATATGCCACGAGGTGAGGCTTGGTGGGCAAGTGCAGTCAAAGATGCATTGAATGGAGAGCCTCCTCCGTTCATAGATGTTGAGAATCAGACCTTGGAGAACCTCTTCAAGGAAATCCTGGCCATTGGAGGAGAGCACCTGTGGGTGCTGGATGAGGCTGGCACATCGATACTCGAAGAAAAGGATTCGATATCGAATGCGCAGAACAGCTTCATTATTGGGGGCTATAGAGGATTTGATTCTGAAGCACTGAAAGCCTTTAATGACCACAGCATTTATCGACTCTCTCTAGGAGCAACAAGCTACCTTACGAGTCATTGCATTGCAGCGATAATATCAATGTATGAAGAGATGATTCATGATGTCAGGTGAAACGTCCGAAAAGCAGTCAAGAGCCGTAGAGAGACTTGTGAACAAACTGACCAAGGAGATGCTCTGGATATATATTCTTAGACTGCTCCAAGAAAGGCCCCACTACGGATATGAGATAAAGGAGCTCGTGACTAAGAGATTCGGTTTTTCACCTGCAACAGTGAGCGGCTATGCAATCATATATCGATTGCAGAGAGACGGTCTCATACAGAGTCAAGCGTCTAGCGAATCAACAAGAAAATACTATGAGATAACAGAGAAAGGCAGTGAAGCAATGAAGCTGGCTAGGGATTTCCTCTTTTCAACCATATCAAGGGTGTTTGATATCACCGAATAATTAGCTAATAGTGATTTCCTGAAGCAGTTGCTGGGTTCTCTGTTGAATAACCTTGCCATCGAGTCTAAAATCAGTACCTCCAGATGACTCAACAACAATGCTAGCAACTGCTGAGGCGAAGGCTCCGCATTCTGCAATTGGATTGTCTTCTAGCATCTTTGCGGCAAAAGCGGACAAATATGAATCACCTGCGCCTATGCCATTGCCCGTATCGATTTTGTAAGCAGGAATCCGGTAGAAATCCTCTCCGTCGAATACAATGCTACCTTCATCTGAGAGAGTGACTATTCCTAAGTCGGATCCAGATTCAACCAACATCTCAACAGCCAAAAAAGGATCATCTTCACCCGTCAATATCTTGGACTCCAGACGATTTGGCTTCACAACATCAATGAGGCCTAGTATTTCCTCAGCCACGTGATGATTCCCCATGAGCCGGACTCGATTGTCATCACTAATTCTCCTGAATCGGGGGTCGAGAAGAAGGATTGAATCTGAAGAGTCATGGAGCCATTCAATAAACTCGGCGTGAATCTCACGAAGCACTGGACTGAGCAGAATCATCTTTGCGCTCAGGAATTCATCCGGAAAGTCACGAATTTTTATCTCGTTTTTCGTTCCGATCAAGTTCGCGAATTTACTTCCTCCTAGGTCTAGAGCGACTTGAAACCTACTGGTTTCATCAGATTCAGTCAAGAAGAACTCGATATCGTGTTTGTCAAGAACCCGAGTTGCCTTACTCCGTAGCTCATTGCCAACAGTACCTACTAACGCGACATTCTCCATGCCCAGCTTCGCCGCTGTGACTGCAGCATATATAGCTCCGCTTGCCAGCACCATGGAGTCATTCTCATAATAGGCTGGATTACCAATCACAACAATGTCATACATCAGCTTACTCTTCACCTTCCGTTTGCAGGATGACCTTGTGTGCATATGCCAGCCGTTGAACTACAGTAATGTGTGACAGTATTCCGACGATTACTACACATAGCGTGAGGATGTTTGTGATTTCAATAGCTACAAACAAATCCATTATAGCAACCGGCAACAAAGCCAAGAAATCAAGCCAGATGTTTGTTGAAGGTAGCGCCAGCAGTAGAATCCCTGCAAAAGTAAGGATGAGCTTCTCCTGCCTCTCAGCTATGCCCACTGAACAGTTCTCCATTCCTCCCACCGATTCTGCCTTGGCTCGTGAGAAGCTTGCCATGATCATTCCGAATAATGAGAAGACTCCCCAGAACCAAGGGAGATAGCTCTCATTTGGTGCGATAATCCACCAAGAGACTGGTGTCATCACCGTGGGCCCCATCATCAATCCCAAGATGAATAGAAACTCAGCATATCGGTCAAGGGTGTGGTCGAATGTTGCTCCGAACTTCGATCCCAGATTCGCCGCCCGGGCAACGGCTCCATCAAACATGTCCATAACAACTGTGAGGAGCATGAGAAGGAAGCCTATAATGAGATCACCCAAGAAGAAAAAGTATGCACTCACCAGAGCAACCAGCACGGTGAGTCCAGTTATCATATTTGGAGTAATTCCAGTCCTGGCTAATACTCGCCCCACTGGCATCATGACTTTCTGGTATCTTTCTCGCAATTTTCCAAGCATAAGCTTCACGTTTCCAGGACTTGGGGTCGGGCTTCGCCGACTTGACTTGCGTTAATAAACGTGTTGCGGGATGCTCAAAGCACACTCATAATGCGATTGAGGACCCATTCATTGCCAAGTAGGTTCAAAAAGCCGCCCAATCTTGGACCCGATTTTCGGGATATCAGAACCCTATAGAGAACGACAAATGCTCTCTTATCCTTTAGGCCCACTGAACGAGCGGTTTCAAAGATTTTGCTCTGTAGGTCTTCATCATCAAGAGGCTCACCCTTCAAGACCTCAGAGAATTTCTGGAGAAACTCACGGTCATTTTCAGTTAGAGTGTCGATAATAGCATTAGGCACAGACTTTGAAACCTCGACCTTGTCACGTTCGGTTCCATATTCATAAGCCCAAGTCCGTGCACGATGCAGTCTGATTGGAATGATCTCTTTTGCTTCAGGGGGCACTGTATCAAGTCCGTACTGCTTTTTGAGCACCTGCTCACATCGTTCGAGAATAGTTGTGAATCCCAGTATATCCTCCATCTGTGAGGTTATTATGGCGAATTTGAACGGCAGTTTTGGAATGTATTCCTCTGGAACATCGCCAGCAAGACACAGAGGGTACAATAGCTGGACGTATTCGCCGCGTTCTTCAGTAGTTTCCTCAAGACCATAGTAAGCCCTCTCGAATCTATCAAACTCGTCCACCATGTCAGGAATTCGTTCAGGCTGCAAGTCAATTGCTCTCTCAAGAGGCGGTCTTAGCACTATGTATCGATAAAGCTCAGGAGGCGCGATAGACAACCAGACCTTAGGGCTGAATACAATACCTTCAGAGGTTGACATATCACGTCCTCCAATACGTACCCACTCAAAAGGAACTTTCACTGGGCCTTCCCAGCCAAAGACTCTTCGCGATATCTCTAGACCAGTGTCAAAGGAACCCCCTTTTACAGAATGGTCCTTTCCCGCAGGCTCACATGTCACGTTCAGGACGAACCATTTTGCCGGCCAATCAATTCGCCAAGAGAGTTTTACTCGCAGTTCATCGAGAGGTGCTTCATCACTGTGACCACAGGACGGACATGAAAATGATGCCTTGTCAGTAGAAGGATTATAGTTTGTGATTCTATTGACAACAATTTCTCCCTTCCCACCTGCCTGAATTCGTCCACAGGAGGGGCAGAACACAGAGGCTGGATACCAATTCTTCATGGATTCGACATAGTCCGCCTTTTGTTCGTCATTGAAGTCACTGGCTACATATTCAATGAGTATCTCACGAATGGTTTCTGTGTTCTTCAAACACAACCTCGTGGCTTCCAGCATTTCCGGAGTTTCGTACAGTTTGCTTTGCCATATCACCTCTGGATTTACACCAAACTCTGGAAATGTCTCTATGAACTCATTTGCCTCATGGGCTCCAAAACTCTCACAGCATCCAGACCCATCAGGCACCTGAGAATAGGGTATGCCAAGCCAGTCCTCAAGAGGCAGTGATACTGTTGATGGAAATGATCGTACAGGATCATAGTCATCTGCCACGAACAGAGTTCGCGCCTTCTTTCCGGCTTCAAAGAGCTTCCGCTTGATGACATCAGCGATGATGAGCTCGCGATAGAAGCCAATACCGATGCTACCGCTTATGCTCTTCCCGGTAGAAACTCGGTACTCGTCAACGTCGCGTTCTAATACACTGTCGACTATATCACTTATCCAGTGGATGCTATACTCATCTTCTGGAGGCTCATTCGACACCTGACTGTCACCATGTTCAACCTTGGTCCTATGCTAAAGAAGATTGCTCTAGACGGAGAACTCAGTGACACGAAGTTCTGATTTGCTCTGGAACAGGAGGTATACCGGGACAGCAGCCAGAAGTACAACTATCAAAAGAGCAACAAGTGTGGTGACCATCGAAACTGGCAGATAAAGAAGAGAGGGTACAGCCGCCTCAGGAATCAGGAAGTAAATGCTGAAGAGAGTAGCTACAAACACCGCTGGAATCCCTGATTTCATGCCAATATCAGTGCCCTCAGCAATCATGATCCTGACGATAAATGACGGTTTGGCACCGATTGATTTCATTATGATATAATCACGTAGCCGTCCAAATACAGAAACAAGCAGGTAATTCATCAGACTAAGAAATGCACTCAGCAATGCCATTATTGGGAGGGGTTGAAGCAACAACCAGAATGCACCAATCGTTTCTAGGTTTTCGTCCAAGAGGTCCTGTTGAAGATAGATTCCAAATCCATACTCCTGCGCAAGACTCTCAATCCGAGATATTGTTGTAGAATCATATCTTTCGAGTTGAACCAGGACGAGATTAGCTCCTGAAGCACCAAGAATGACCTGCATCAGTTCCAAGTCCATAAAAGCTACTGCTCCACCATTCAGAATATCAAAGGCAACGGCACTGACGTTGAGCGACGAGCCACTGACCTCCAGTTTCTGTACAAGAGGATCATCATACATTGTAGCGGCAATCTGACCGCCAATCCATACATCGAGGTCTGAACTGACTTCTTGTCCATCGAAGAACCAATTTGACACCGTGGAATCCCAATCAAGACCTACAATCAATGCTGTGCCCTGTCGCCCCTGACCTATGCTCTCATACTGCTCAAAGGTTGGATTCCAAATGATGCCAGGACCCTCACGTATGGTTGCATAAGACAACAGGCGAAGGTCCATTGTTTCCACACCTGGCAATTCGCTTACGTTTCCAATGAGAGTTGAGGGAATCATGTATGAGACATCCAGATAGTCAAACGACTCATTCAACAGCACGCCGCCGCTGAGAGAATATGCACCATAATATTGATCCAATAAGCCAGGATCACCAATGGCTACAACATCTGAACCCATTGACCTGACGACATATGCATCAGAGGTTGATTGTACTATGCCGCCACCAATCCATAACATAGATGCCAACGATATACTCAGAAACAGACTGAGCAATGTGCGACCAGATCCCCTAATTCTACGCCCTGTACCCTTCGTAGCTATGCGAAATGGCAATCCAAAGGTATCCAGATATCCCGCGCGTCTGACCTTGGACCCAATCTCAGGGTTCAGTGCAGCTATGGGAGATTCATGGACGGTATCATAGATTGGCTTTTGTGCAGCAAAGAAACCGATGATGAGGTAGATCGCCGCATATGCAAGGACCTGGAGCCATGGGAAGTCAAAAGAGAAGCTGAGAGTGGGGATAAGTGATGCTAGCCACGCTAAACCAAGCATGTAGAGCATTGCTCCTGCAGCAATCCCAACAATCACGCTGGTACCAAGAAGAATCAAGGCTTGAGCCATGAAATGATCGAAAATCGTATCCATCAATGTGCCAATTGATTTCATGAGCCCGATGTCCTTGCGTCTTGTGACGACTTCTAGAGAAATTGTGCTGGATACCACAACGACTCCAAGTGAGAGAGCCAGTAGAAGCGTCGCCCATATGAAGGTTTCAAAGAAGATTGCAAACGCACCAGCAATCCCTCCCGAAGTGATAATGGAGGTCACATCAAGTAGGGCATTGCCAAATAGGAGAAGGAATGTGGTCGTGGCAACTACTGTAGTCAATGAAGCGAAGACTACAGTAGTCCTGAATGGACGTCGCTTCAGGTCCTTTGATGCATAGTCTTGTTCAGACATTAGAGGACAGCACTCCATTTTCCATATTGAGATGACGCGCGCCTTTTGTTCTGACGATAGCATTGTCATGTGTCATCACAATCACAGCCTTACCAGACTGATGTAGCATTTGCAGAAGGTCGCGAACCATCTTAGCACTCGTTGTGTCCAGATTGGCTGTTGGTTCGTCGGCCAAGATTATTGGAGGGTCATTTGCCATAGCTCTGGCAATTGCGACCCTCTGCTGTTCACCCGAGCTTAACTGCCAAGGAAGATGGTCAGTCCGTTCTTCAAGCCACACTCTCTCGAGCAGTTTGAGTGAGTCATTCTGAATCTCCTCGAGACTCTTGTCAGTCAATTGCATTGGGAACATGACGTTCTCAAGCGCAGTGAGTGTAGATATCAGGTTATAGCTCTGAAATATAAAGCCAGTATTCGAGAGACGAAAAGTTGCTCTGAAGGACTCATCATAGTCACCTATTGGGACATCCATAAGAAACACTCTGCCCTCTGTTGCATAGTCTATCGCGCCGATAATGTTGAGCAGAGTCGTCTTGCCGGATCCTGATGCTCCTGTAATCGCCACAAAATCGCCCATTCCAACTTCGAGTGTGACTCTGTTGAGAGCTGTGATTTCTCGACGCCCCAATGAATATCTTCTCGATACCTCTAGGAGCCGCACTGCAAACTTGACTCCATCACTGCTTACAGATTCAACTGTGTCATAGGTTTCATCAGCCACCCAGGCATCATCATCTGACATGTTTAGGGTTTCTCCTGTGCCAATCTAACACAATGTAAGGTCATCCAGACCTCACCTCAGGTCAACTCTGGTTGAAAGATAAATCTAGAGGTATTTCAATTACTGTACTAGTAGGCCAAGAGAGATTATTGAACTTCGAGCCCAATCGCTTAGCACGAGAGGCTTCTCCCGTCCGAAGACGCGAATGGTTCGGAGGATACCGGCGTCAACTAGTCCACTCACATAGTAGCTAACAAGGCTTTTGTCAACTGAGAGTGTCCTACTCAATTCGGCCTGAGTGATTCTACCGTTGCTGGCACATTCCATTAAGATGGAATTAATGGTGGGATTCCTAGAGAATGCTGCTAATCGCAATATGTGATCCTCTGAGGAATAACCATCAAGGAACAAGTGCCTGGCATTGCCGTTCCTAACAGAAACTATCATCCCTTCATTCTCAAGATTGTTTAGATGATATTGAAGAGCTCCCATCGCACAGCCGATGTTTCTGTGAAGCTCTCTAAGGTGGATACCGGGATATGTGGAGATTTCATCAATAACGCGGTCACGCAGCTTCCGAAGCCGTTCCTGATCCCTTCTTTCAAGGGTGATAGTACCTAATGCCAAAATCAAAGAACCCGATATAATTGAGCTGGGTAGATTATCAAATGAAACTACCAAGGTGCCAATTCCAGACATTAATGAACTCGCACGGAAATCAATTGTTGATGTATTGTGCAGCCATAGCATGTTGATTTGAATGTCCATGACTGGTGCTGCAGAAGAATCAGATACTTCCTGGGCAATGATGTGAGTGTTGGCTGGGCCGAAACCAGAGAGAACTAGACCAGTCAGACTTGTCGCCAGTAGAAGGAAGGACAGTCCTACTATGAAGTTCCTGAAAATCCCTGAGCCCATTGTCTATCTTCCGCCTATCATTAAGTGTCTATAGATATCAATTAAGCGATTGGAATGATTAAGGAACGTACTACTTTTCAACTTATCCACGTGCAGGATAGGTGAGCGTTATCTTGAACCTGCAGGCATCACCCTTGGCAGACATGCACGTTTCTTCCACAATGATTAGCTTCTCATGGCCCATTCTGTTGTAGTCTGTAAGGTACTCCATCACAGCCTCTATGAATCCTCTGAGGAAATAGCAAGACGGCTCTTCTGCCTCATAGCCAGATGCATAGGGATTGTCTTGAATCCGAACGATTGCCTCTTCATCTAGAAACAGTTTGTATAGATTCTCAATCTCAACTTCGCCAAAGGGCACAATCAGTGTCTTGAGTGCCATTTTGAGAAACTCAACAATTCCCTTGAAATCACCTGGCGGCTTCTGATTTGCGCCTTTGAAGTACTCACGCTGTGCCTCCAAACCAGCCAATCGGCCAGCACTGTAATAGAGGTCTTTGAGACGATCAGGGAACATTACCTCAATACGATTCCCAAGCTTATTCCAGGTCTTGGCGAAAAACGCTCTCATGAGGTCTTTTTCCTTTAGCCGGCTTTGCCACCAAGGAATAACGGCGTCTCGTTTAGACATTGCAGCGTCTCCGAAGTTGGATGAACCCATTAGCGGTGTTAAGTTCTTTGCTAGGACCTACTAAACAAGACGTATATTCCATGTGCAATTGTCAGCACCGGTAGCTTTGCAGAGCTCTTGGAAGACCTTGGCATCAACACCCTTGAACTCGAGAATCACCTCTAGAATGCCGCTGAAAGCTTCACAATAGCCAAATCCCCTCATTCCCTCTAGTGTGATTTCTTGGCACCAAATACAGTCCTTATCTGCAACTCTTATAGAGCCCCGCGCGGATTTCATGTCCACATCGGTGGGTTTCCGATTAAAAAGCAGCTTGTAGATGCGATCTATAAGCTTCGCAACATCTTCTCGGGTCATTACCGTATCCTTCGTCTTTGATGCGAGCTCGGTTGTAAGGTAAAGATGAGAGCCCATCTCCCTTCCCATATCTCGAAGCCGTTGATTAGCCTCATCAATGCTGCTAGTTTCTGAAAGGACCCTATCAACCCACTGAGCATAAAGACTTACGAATAATGGATTTTCGACGTTTGCCATTTAGGCGGACCTCACTCAAGTTGCTTAGACAGTCTTACCAATCATTTTGATACCGAATTTCTTGTTACCGGCAATCGTCTGAATTACATTGGAATTTTGAATGCCTAGTATTTCTGCGATTTCCTCAGTTGTCCTACTACCATCACAGAGTCTTAATATCTCGATATCTCCGTTCTGAATCTTTGACAGGTCTCCAAGAAACTTCGGACACTTCACGAATCGGCCCATCGTGTCCTCAGAAATAGCTACGGTTCCTTCATCACACAGAGGAGCTTCGACTATACCTTTCGAAGCAGCCCACTTGATAAGTTCAGTAACTCTCTCATTTGGCTGAAACATTGAATCAGCTATCTCTGCAACCGTGACAGTGCTATCCACTAACATCAAAACATCAAAACCGAAGTTGCCATGCGCCTGCTTCATCTCATTGTGCAAATCTGAATCTAGATTGATAGCATCTCCGTAACTTGGACCTCGCTTCGGAATTGTAGTAGGCTGAACATTGAATGCTTCTGGAGGCTTGGCTTCTTCTAGATTAAGTTCGGGCTCAATTTCAATCAGATCTTCAGGCTCCGGCACCACAAACTCAGGCTCAATGGCTTCAGGAGATGTGGATGCAGCCTGCATTGCTATGCTTTCGAGGACTTTCAGGTTAGATTCTGCTGATTCCTCAAATTCATCGGGTGGCGGTGGGAGCTCAATTCCTTCCAACAATCTCAGAACATTCTTAGTCTTAGCAATAGCAAGGCCAAGCTGCAACTCTGTGACGTAAAGAACAGTCAGAATCCAATTCATATCGACCGGAGAAAGCACTACTAGACCTCGGTCTGTGTCAATCGTCATGAGGCGCAAATCGGTCTTATACAAATTGATGCTATCCCTGACTCTTGGGAACAGCTCTGATGGGAAAGAGAAGCTTACAAATGGCCTACCCGCTTTCGTCATCAGCGAATAGCCGAGTACCTGTTCATCGAATCTCAGTTTTGAGAGAGCTCTTTCCAGATCGCTGCTCATATCTGCACCTCTATGCCGTTTCGGACCAACCTAGACTTGCCTCTGCTCGGTTTCCATCGGTGGTGGTCTGAAAAGCGTTGTGGTTTCACAAAGAGAGATTTCATAGAGGCACCAGGGATTCACATGTCTCTGAGAGAGCACAGCCAATTTAATTCAAGTCTTGGAAACCGTTAAGAGGCTCATTTATACGCCAAAGCACCACACGAGGAGTTGAAGAGGCCACATCATGAGAAATATGTTGGGTGGACTGCTGGCAGCATTCATAGGCTCATGGCTATTGGTGTTCATATTGAATCTGAGCCAGCCGGCCTATCCGCAAGAATTCATTTTTCTCTGGTGGTTTCTGGCAGGCAGTCATTACTTGAGTCACACCTACACGGTTCTTTCAGATCCTTTTACTCTCATATCATATCTTCTTGTATGGCTAATCATGGGTCCTATTGTATCTCTATTCTCGAAGTCAGGATGGAATTCAGTTAGAACTGCAATCTGGGCAGGTGTGTGGATTAGTATTTGGGCATTGACCTCGATACTCCTCTTGGATTCCACTTTTTGGAACGATCCAAATCGCAACTGGAGCCTTCTCATATTGTTCACATCAACGATAATGACTGCTAGCATCACACTCTTGTCAGCATACCCAGTAACTAGAATCATTCGACTGGCTTCTCGTGAGAGAGAATTACCAATACCAGAGAGAATTGAAGCTAGATGTCAGTGTGGAGCGGTTTTCAAGTCAAAACCCATTGTGTGCTCCGAATGTGGTAGAACCATCTCATATGAACACTCAATTGACGACAATGCCTAGTTATCGTTCTCTAGTGATGCCTCCTCCAAGGATGCCACCAACTACAGCAGCTATCGAGGGGTAGATTGACCCATAGAGCACTGCCTCAAGGATGACCATAGAGGGGCCTCCGAACAGAGCCATGAAGTCAGCAGTCTGGAGAACAAAGACAAGTAGCCATGTCAGAAATGCTCCTGTTACTACGGCAAACAGGGCGGCAAGAATCCCTGAGAGGATGTCGCGAGCAAAGAGACCTGCTACGAGGCCGCCAGTTCCCCAAGCGAGAGCCATCAGGACTGTGCTGCCTTGGGCGCCAGTCGCCAGATGAGCACCGAGACCTGTGAATCCAAAAATGGGAGGATAAAGAACCGTGCCAACTACTGCAAGTCGCATCTCTAGATCGGTCCATGAGAGAAAATCAGTTACTATTGTTGAGGATATGAGGTCCTCGGGCATGATACCGCCAAAGGTTAGTACGACAAAGGCGATTGCAAAGGCAGTGATTAAACCCGTAAACGTGCCAAGAAGTTGACCCAAGCGCGGTCCTCCGTTATGTCGACTATTCTCTTCTCGATTCGTGCTTTTATATACATATGCGCGACGGCACAGTGAAATTGCCTAGATTCGTAGGGTAATCAATAGTTCTGTGTAGATTCCGGATATTTCCTCAGAGTCCACGTACAGGCATCATCACCGAGCGCTTTGCAAGATTCTTGGAAGCTATCAGCCTTGAATCCTCTAAGCTCCATGACAGCGTCAAATACTCCGGAAACAATATTGCAGTATTGTAAGCCAGGCATATCGCTGACCTCAACTCCCGCACATATTGGACAATCGGCATCAGTGAACTTTATGGTGTTCTTGTCATCACTGATCCAGATGTCTGTGAATTCCTGGCCAGAATTGACTTTGTATGCCAATCCAAGAGTGTGTGCGAACTCATGAAACTCACCTGCGTGTTCGCGGATTCTGTCGGCATAATCCATTAGCAGGGTTTCTCCAACCTTGAACCCGATCTGTTTCATCTTGCGATTGATTTCTTCCACACTCTCGCTTCCAGCCATTAGTAGATTCATCATCTCTCTGTAACTCGCTTGGAATAGAACCTTAGAGACCTTATCGGTCATGAATGACCAAGCAATCTTGCCTTTGATTCCCATTAT
>JBHLQS010000081.1:0-12123 GCA_048883405.1 Candidatus Thorarchaeota archaeon | reverse complement strand
CCAATGTCCGAAAGGCTGTCTATAAGTTGCGTCTTTATAAACGTCAGTTCATGTGATTAGAGGGAAAATCTCGAAACGCATCCTGCCAATTTGTGTCACTAGAGTAGTCGAGAGATAGTCGGTTCTTTGATTCACTCAGATTCCAAAACATCCCAAATATAAGATTCAAACTCTACCTTTTTCACACCAAGCTTTCTCAATCGTTTCATAATAGCTTCCGACTTCTCATGATCCGAATCAATTTTCGAGAGAGCAATGTATTGGTTAATGAGAGTTCTTGTCAAATCATTCTGACAGTCAAGTGGAGATTGCGAGGCAACATCTTCTAGTATGTAGGTTGCTTCCTGAAACATGTTCAAAGCGTTGGAGATGTTTTTTCGTTTCAGATGGATAATACCTAGGTTGTTAAGTGTTGAACCGATTCGAACATGCTGGTATCCAAGACCTCTTTCTTCTAGTTGTCTACGTATCCTTAGTGATTCCTTTAGCCTCTTCTCGGCATCGTGTAATTCTCCATTTGCAGCCAAAAGGGCGCCTAGATTATTGAGAACAACAGCTCGTCCATCTAGAACCATCTCAGCTGATAATTTAGAAAGCCGGTCGTAGAACGCAAATGCTTCTTCAAACGCTGCTCTAGCCTCTTCAGCTCGGCCAGTTACTAGGTAGAGATTTCCAAGATTATTCAGAATAACAGGAATGCACTCAACATTGTCAATAATATCCGGAAAACGTTCCACTGACCCCTTACCTAACTCTAATCCCTCAGAGAAGTCTCCTTCAGCTTTGGAGAAATTGCCATTCTTAAAATACGAAACACCCCGATTATTCAGGGTATATGCAATTGCCACATTTCTAACATCAGGTGAAAGCGATGTCATGCTGCTGAGAAATCCTAGAATTTCACGATTAGTCTTTTCAGCATCTGAGGTTTTGCCCATCTGTCTGAGAAAGACAGCTTGTGTCCTCATTCGTCTTGCTTCTAGGTTTAAATAGACTTCAGGTGCCTTCTCCCGATATTCTTTTGCCAGTTGAAGAACCTCTTCAATTTCCCGAAGAGCTTCGGAATATCTACCTAGTGCGTGCAAGGCTCTTGCATAACTAGCATGAGCACCTAAGAATGCCTCAATATTCTCTGGCATTTCATTGAATAGGTTCATTGCTTTCTCTGACCATTCTAATGCTTCGAAGGGTCTGTTCATTCGTAGACAAATCATATTGAGATACCAATAGATGACCCCAATCACGTGAGGTTCCTGAACATCTTCAAGTACACCCTTCCAAATAGCCTCAGCCTGAACTAGTTTCCCACGACGCATCCACACGTAACCCAAACTTACTTGATAATACGAGAGAAGCCCTCTTGATGAATGAGATTGTTGTTCATCTACCTGATTTGCCCAGCAATCCCATTGCTCTATCGCCTCACTGAATTTCTCTTCAGCTTCCTTGATTCTATCTGAATTGTCAAGATGATTTCCATGCCACCAAAGATCCAATGATAGTTCGAGATTCGTTCGTCCAGGTGGAAGATGTTCAGGAGGGTCAGCATTCGCCTCTCTCGCGAGGGCAATAGCTTCTTCGAATGCATCATCCGCCTCAGCGTCTCGTCTCAGTCTCATGAATAAGGATGCCAGAATCTTCAGAGATATAGCACGATATCTCTTACGTTCTATTTCAGTAATTGCAGATATGCTCTCGAATTCTTCGAGTGCCTCTCTAATTTCATGTTCTCCATCAGCTATTCTGCCCGAATGTATCAGGTAGTGAGATTTTATACACTTGCGATAAGCTTCTCCCTCCTCAGTTCTGAATTCAATTGAATTGCAGAGAGCAACTCCTTCCAGATACTTGTTTTTGAAACTGAAATTGTAATCTAGGATGTCGTAAAACTCGGTTAGGTGTTTTTTAGGCTCCTTCAAAGCTCGAGCCGAAATTGCCAATCCAAGGAGTCTAACGTCAGCTTCGTCATTGTACCTCTTCTCAAGAAGATCTGACACCTCATCTACTAGACTGCGTAGATTATCGCCAAGCTCTGTACGAACCAAATCCTCTGCAAGGTCATGCAGCACGAATGAACCATCACTACGCATTTTTATGAAACTCAGCCTCTTCAAACGATCCCAGCCATCCGGTGTCATCTCCGGAGCAATGATGCGCATGATACGTTCATCGAAATAAGGAAGTATACCAGCACGGTTAATCAAATTGTGCAATCCTTCTGCATGGCTGAAAAGTCTTCTCCAAACCTTCAGTCGAACCTCTGTCAGTGTATCAGCTCGAAGACCTTCTATATCTGAAATGGAAACATCACTTGTGTTGATCATATCGCATATTGCATCAATGACAAAGGGATTTCCACCACTGACACTCACAATCCGTTCTTGGAGCCGTTTATCAGTGATGTCTTGTAGCTCCAGCATCTCAAAGCAACTGTCTCTGTCTAATTCTGTGAGTTCAGTTTCTTCAACATTAATCAATTTGCTATCAGATGCCGACCGTCTACTAGCTAGTACACCAACGCAATTTGCTAGGTTACAGAGGAAGATGGTCCAAAGCTGTGTTTCGTTTATCTTCGTTCTTTGATATTTCCATTGAACCTTCGTATCATCAACATACTCAAAGTGATCCAGCAGAAAAACAAGCGGAGTGTCGGAACCTTTCCTTGTGTTGATGTCCTCTAATAATGCTTCCAGATACAGAAACTCTGCACGTCTGGGTTCTTTCCAGAGGATTTGTAGAAGCTGCTCGATGTGGTTCTTGCCAAGCGTTTCTTGAAGCCATTTTCCAATTGTGCTATACTTGCCTTTCAACCTAGGAGTGACTTCCGAACCAACGGCGCTTATCGCACTCCCGATACTTGCAAGAGATCCTATGAACGGGATTGCCATGACAACTTCTTTTGCCCACTGGCGCCCCTCCTCCCTTACAGGCTCAACGCCTTCAACAAACCGTTGACGTATCTGCCAAAGAATATCAAACCTTTGGAGCTTGATTCCGTGAAGCACTGCTCCCCTGGCAAGCATGTTAAGACGCTGATAGAACTCAGGATACTGTTCACAGTCTAGACTGATTGTCTTTTCGTGAGTGTTGATCCAATGGTTCAACAGAGATGATTTTCCAATCCCGCCAATCCCTTTGAGATGGAGCACCACGCTCTTCTTCTTGCATCTCTTCAGAGCCCCGTCCATCCACTCGATATGTTCCTCTCTGTCCACGAATACATCCTCGGATGAATCGTAGTGTCTGTACACACTCCTGACCTCTCACACGCAATGTGCTGCATTAGCTGAGCTTTCTCATAAGATAGTCGGTCGCATTCTTAGAACGTTTCAGCAGTCTTTAGAGATTCATATGTTTCAGCAAACCAAATCAATTCCTTTGGAGCCCTTTTAACATCCAGCTGTAGAAGTTCCGCTGAAATTTCCTCTTCCAGAGTACTATCTGCATCATCACCTGAAGCAACATGATGCATATTGCAAAGAACTTGAATCAAAGATTGACGGTGTGTTTCAGGATTCCTCTGATACAACTCCCTCGCTTTAGCTATAGCTCTGCCAAATGCATCCCTTGATCCACTAATATCTCCCGTCAGAGCTTTCAGCCTACCCATGTTACTCAGAATTGCCACAAGCCCCGGATCATAGACTTCTGATGTTTCCTCTGTACGATACTCCATACGGATTTCAAGAGCCTCGCCAAGACACTTCTCACAATCCTCGTAGGTTCCAGATTTTCCATGGAAAACCGCCAAATTGTTTAGTGATGAGGCAATGTAGCTAGGATAGTAAAAGACCTCAGGAGCTTCTTTCTGAATCTTTCGACGCAGAAGAAGGGATTCCCTTAACATCTCTTCTGCTTCCCTGTCTCTATCGCAATCTAGCATTATAGCTCCAAGATTGCTTAGGCATGTACTCAGCTCCCGATTATCTACCAGCAAATCTATGGATTCATTCAAAGAACGCCTACATATCTCAATTGCTTCCCTTAGGCACTCCTCTGCTTTTTGCAAATCATCCTTTTGATGAAGAAGAACACCATAGTCATTGAGAATCGTAATTAGAATCGACTCATTCTTAGAATCAGTCATTTCGATATATTCTCTAGCAAGTGTTATGCTCCTTTGATATGCCTTTTCCGCATCCTTGAGTTTTCCGATTTTTCTTGAAGCAATTCCATGAAACCGATGTATGTATACAAGGTAACGAAGATGGAGTTCACGGGCTTTTTTCACAAACTCCATCTGCAAGGACATGATTTGCTGAGCTATTTCAGCTGCTTGATGGTAATCTCCACTCAATCTCAAAACGAAGTATAATTCATCTAATGCATTTTTGTAAGCTACAGATTCTGGTGACGAATCTGTTATCCTCTTGGCTATTTTGACTCTCTCCAAAAACACCTCTTTGGCTTCATTCAATTGCCCTCTTAACGCAAGTGATAAACCAAGCCGATAAAGGCTGTTTAGCTTGTTCACACCCGTATCTGATGTTTCTAGCGTTCTTCGACTGAATTCCTCTGCTTCAGAAAGCTGGTTGGTTGCCAATGATGTTTGAGCTAAGAACCCAAGCACAAAAGCTATTTCTCTATTGATTTGCTCCTGGTTCATTTCTTTCTCAATTTTAGCCCACTTTTCTATTTTGTCTAAACTGAGTGTGAGAAATTGTCGAGCCCTCTGGAATTCATTCTTCCAAATCATCAAGCACCCTAGCCAGTAGAGTACACTACCTTCCCCCAGAAGCTCTCTGCCAGGTATCATAGAATCTGGTGGATTCGCGACAACTCCCTGATATATTTTAAGAGATTCTAAAAGCATCTCTTCAGCTTCGTCTAATCTATCCAATCTATACTTTAGCACTCCTGAATACGCCAAAGAAAGTGCGACAAATCGTTTCCTTTCACCGTCAGTTATTCCCTCCATCATTCTGAATGATTCAAGTGCTGACCGAGTCGCTTCTTCCCCTTCAGGTATCCGATTTAGTGCGCTGAGGTGCCAACCACGATTCAAACCTACTATTGCACGAGCGATGTCACTCTCAATAGAAATAGTATCCAGAAATATGAGAGCTTCCCTAAACATACCATCCCAACTGAAATCCCCCGCTGTGTATATGATCTTTTCACATACATTCATCAAAGACGCATGTGCTTCCACACTAAATGACAACCCTAACAGAGTATGGTCTTCTGTTGCTTCGTAGCCTCTAATAAGAAACTGAGCGACTTCATTAGCTAGATCCTTTAATCTTGAGCCAAGTTCAGCTTTCACAAGGTCCTCAGCCAAATCATGTAATACATATGTTCCGTCGCCTCGGTCTTTTACGAAACTCAAACTGGTCATTCTATTCCATAAATCCAAGGTGAATGTCGGAGTTATTATCTCCATGATTTCTCTGCTGAAGAATGGAACTAAGCCCGCCCTGCTAATTATGTCCATCAGTCCTTCAGCATGACTGAACAGGCGTCTCCAAACCTGCAAACGTACGTCAGCAAGTGTATCAGCTCTCAGACCTTCTATTTCTGAAACTGACACTTCACTCGTTTTTATCCAATCACAAACTGCATCAATCACGAAGGGATTTCCACCACTGACACTCACAATTCGCCCCTGCAACTCCTTATCATTAACATCTTGACGCTCAAGCATCTCGAAGCAGCTATCTCTGTCCAACTCTAATAATTCAGTTTCTTCAAATTCCATATCCAGAGCTGCTGCCGCTGGTCGTCTACTAGCCAGAACACCGACTGAGTTTGATATATTTGAAAGAAAGATAGCCCAGAGTTCTGTCTCATTGATTTTGCGTCCCGAATATTTCCATAAAGCCTTCATTTCGTCAACATATTCGAAGTGATCCAAAAGAAAGAGAATCGGTATTTTGATACGCTCTCGATTGTTGATATCCTCTAATAATGCCTCAAGAAAGAGAAATTCAGCACGACGGGGCTCTTTCCAGAGAATTTCTAGGAGTTTCTCGATGTGATTCTTCCCGAGCTGTTCTTGAAGCCATTTGCCCACCGTGCTATACTTTCCTTTCAATTTCGGAGTGATCTTTGTACCAACCGCATTGATTGCACTTCCGATACTAGCAAGAGAACCAATGAAGGGAATGGCCATGACAACCTCTTTTGCCCACTGACGTCCCTCTTCCTTGACTGGCTCAACGCCCTCAATGAATCGTTGACGTATCTGCCAGAGAATATCAAACCTCTGGAGCTTGATTCCCTGAAGCACAGCCCCCTTGGCGATCATGTTTAGACGTTGATAGAAATCTGAAAACTGTTCACAGTCCAAACGGATTGCTTTCTCGTGTGTGTTCACCCAATGATTAAGGAGTGATGACTTCCCGATGCCACCAATACCCTTCAGATGGAGTACGACGCTTTTATCCCGACATCTCTCGAGAGCGCTATTCATCCATTCGATATGTTCCTCTCTGTCCACGAATACATCCTCGGATGACTCGTAGTGCTTATACACACTCCTGACCTCTCACACGCAATGCGCATCATTAGCAGAGGTTTCTCATAAGCTAGTCGGTTTCTATCTCAACATAACACACCCAAGAATTTAACTATGGTTAATGGCGTGTTTGGAGTGGAAGTCTATGCATGAGTGAGCATGTTGAAAACACCCTGGATTGCATGGGGGATGAACCCCAGAGTTACCGATTCATTGAGCTTGCTTCATACATCCTTTTTGGAATAGGCCCACTGGTTGGAAATGCAGTCCTTACATTGCTAGGTCCGATAGCTGCTCAGTTTCTGGTTGACCCAACAGCTATCCTTGTGGCAATTCCAGCTTTCATGTTTCCATTTGCATTCATTCAGTTGTTCTCAGGTGCCATCTCAGATATCTACGGGCGCGTCCCAGTTATCACGGGAGGATTAGCTGCATTCATTGCGGGCATCGCTCTAATTGCATTCTCAACTACCATAGAGGTCTTTGCACTGGGGAACTTGGTCTCCGGAGTTGGCTTCGGATTTACAAATCCTGTACTCCTAGCGCTGCTATCAGACTGTTCTACCCAAGATGAAATACCGAAGAAGATGGGCATAGCTTCAGCTCTTGCCTCTTTTGGAGTGGGACTGGGTCCATTCATTGCTGGACAAATGGTTGTACTTGGATGGCAATACTACTATCTCTTGATTCTATCGATAGTGTTTATTGGCTTGGTCGCAGTTGCAGTCGCCAAGAGGCCGCCAACTAAAGTTCACGACGAAACAGGAATAGGGGTGCTGATCAGGAATCTTAGTCTTGAGCTTAGGAGGCCCATTGTCCTTCTGTTGGCAATTGCAGGATTTCTCGTTTCCAATGCATATCTTGGAACCCTGATCTGGACCTCTCGCGGCTTAACAGGCGCTATTGATGAAACCCTCACAGGGTTGCTCCTCCTTGGAGCTGGGATATTTGGAGCAATTGCAGGATTGCTGTTGAACCGAATGATCAGAAGGTTTGGATATGGAATCTCAATAGCTATTGGCATAGTGAGCCTATTTGCAACCCTGGCCGTATTCATCCTGGTTGGCGATATAACGACAGCTAGTTCAATTCCATGGGTGGGTCTGGCGCTTATTCTCGTAGGGTGGGCAGGTGGGACCCTCTTTCCTCTGTTGATTACTGTCAGTCAAATCATCTCGCCTGAACGGCGCGGAGTCTTGGCAGGAGTGTTGACCTTCGCCTACTTCCTTGGGATGGCTCTTATTCCAATATTGTACGAACCACTGTTTCGTTTCGGGATGACCGCGCTATATTTGGGCTTGCTTGGCGTATTGGTGCTACTTCTAATATTCTTCTCAGCGCTTCGAAGGAAAGTCGAGAACTTGCTGGCCTGGGCAGGAGATCAGGATAGTTAGATACTATTCGAATTCTACACTGGGCTTGAATTCGGGTGGCCGCCTAATCTTGCTTGCTTGCTCGAATGCATAAGCAATCTCAATGAGTCTAGGTTCTTGATAGGGCCCAGAGATGAATGATATTCCTACAGGCAGACCATGAATATAGCCCGCAGGCACCGTGATGCTCGAATACCCCGAGACCGCTGCCAGCGATGATGAACCTCCCGAGAAGTGATCTCCTGTCACATAATCGGTGAGCCAAGCGGGACCACCAGATGGCGCAACAACTGCATCTAAGTTCTTCTCTTTCAGAACAGGATCCAGGCCTTCAGTCTCTGACAGTTTCTTGCACTTCTCCAAGGCTTCTACATACTCTTTCTCGTCGAGCGAGCCTTTCTCCTGGCTCTTCAGCATGATATCCTGCCCAAAGAAGGGCATCGCCCTCATTCTATTAGCTTCATTGAACTCAATGACTTCCTTCAGTGATTTCACTGGGGCATCGGGGCCTAAGCTGGCCAAATATGTATTGAGGTCCGCCTTGAACTCATAGATAAGAACCTCATACTCTGGATCCCACAAATCCTTGGCACTAGGAATCTCAATTGGATCCACTACCTCAGCCCCATTCTCTCTCATGATAGTGATGCTATCTTCCATGATCGCATCCACTCTTTCATCGAACTCAAAGAGATTCCTGACCACTCCGATTCGAGCACCTTCAAGCCCCCTGGGATTGAGAAACTTCGTATAGTCTGTGTGGCTCTTGCCTTCGCTCTCTTTTGTGACCGGGTCTCTTGAATCCACACCAGTCATAGCTCCAAGAAGAATGGCTGCGTCTACGACAGACCTTCCCATCGGTCCAGCAGTGTCTTGAGTATGACTGATGGGGACTATTCCCGAACGACTCACCAGTCCAATAGTAGGCTTGATTCCAACTATGCCATTTGCATGAGAAGGGCATATGACAGAACCATCGGTCTCAGTACCGACTGCAACAGTGCATAGGTCCGCGGCTACCGCAACAGCAGACCCTGAGCTTGATCCACAGGGATTTCTATCTAATGCATATGGATTGAGTGTCTGTCCTCCCCGACTACTCCAACCACTTGAGGAGTGCTCAGACCTGAAATTCGCCCACTCACTCAGATTACCCTTTGCGAGAATAACAGCTCCCGCTTCTCGTAGTTTTTCAACTACAAATGCGTCCTTCCTAGGAAAAGACCCTATGAGTGCAAGAGAGCCGGCAGTGGTCATCATCTTGTCTGCTGTATCGATGTTGTCTTTGAGGACAACTGGAATACCGTGCATAAGACCTCTGGGTCCCTCTTCCTTGCGCTCAGCATCCAACTCATCTGCAATTGCCAAAGCATCAGGATTCGGTTCTATGATTGAGTTGAGTCTTGGTCCATTGCTATCGATGAGTTTGATACGCTCCAGATACCATTCTACAATTTCCCGTGATGTGAGTTTTCCAGCGTTCATCTCCTCTTGAAGCTGCAGGATATTCTGTTCTTTCAAATGAGCAACTCCGATTTAAGAGCGGAGGGTATCGCTATGTAATAAGTGGGACAGGCTAAGTCCTATCTATAAGCTCAGCAATCCTTCTCTTGGCTCTTATGAGCAGGCTCTTTATCATATAGATGAAAGGGACTTTTATGCTAGCTTCTGGATGAGATAGGGCTGCCGCTTTATCGCCCTTTGTATCAGAGAATTCAGATTGGTGCTTGACTATGGGATCTGATGATACAACAACAATAGTGCCGATTATTAGTAAGACTGGAACAGGAAGCATGAATGTAGGATATATAGCAGCAGACACTATTCCTGGAAATGCAGCAATGTAGGGGAGAAGAAGGCTTGAAATCCCAAGGAGAAGGACTCTTCGTCTTGATATCAAGCCTTTCAGGTATCTTAGTATGGAGAATCCAAATAGAAGATGTAGCAAGAGGTATGTGAGATAATATATAGAATCCATTAGTGATAAGGCGGAAAAGGAGATGACTATTTGATCAACCGGTTGCCATGGAACTACGGGGATTGACATGTCATACGAAAAGATGTAGGATAAAGAAAGCACGGCATAGACTACATGACCGCCTGGAAAAACGACAGTCAATCCTACTGGCACCAAGGTGGTTACAATACCAATTGCACAAACTAGGATTCTATGCTTTGCTAGCAAGTCCCGATGACTGCCTTCCCGAATTATAAGCGGAAGGATAATCAGAATGACCATTACTAGCGTTCCGAAACGAATGAGTCTCCAAGCAGGGCTTGTCTGCACCAGCCACGATAGCTCAGCTGGCGGGAAATGGTCCATGAAGTAGATTGTCACTACTGCAGTGCCAAAATATGCTGCTAGCCCGGCGTCTCGGATTGGTTCAGTTGGATTTTGATTCCTGATTTTGTGATTGAACAGGATTGCAGGTATACAGATTAAAAATCCAATGATCAAGGTCACAGGATTACTAATTGTCAATGGAGGAATGTTGCTGTCCCTCCAATCACTATAATCCATTAGCACGGATCTAATCGAGATATCATAGTAATTACTAGCTGGTGCAGGTTGGATAGCTTCATAGTAGGATATCTCAATGGGAATTATGAAGAGAATGAATATTGCCACTGCCATCTTGACCCAGAAAGACAGATCAATTGACCTTCCCCTTAGAATGATAGTGAACCACCTCACTTCCTCAGGATCGTTCAAGAGTATGTCTCCGAGTCAGACTATTGAGCAGGTAGCTGAAGCTGAAGATATGGAATTCAAGGCAGCTCCCAAATGCTCCTTAGGTTGATTCGCTCCATGCCTATTATCAATTTCCAATCATGAAAGCAGCTAGCATGATGAAGTATCAGAGCTCATGTCCTCTAGGAAATATCCTTCAATCATTCTGACACTCTCGGAGGCAACGAGAAGAGCGCTTATTGCAGATGATGTGTTGGGAAACAACTACTATAAAACTGGTGTTCGAGCGATGGTTGAATCAGTAGAGGTTCTGGAGGTCACTCCTGAGGATGCTGAAGTCCTTGCAGAGATTTCAAAGAGAGCCTTCGAGAGTGACATTGATGTAGGTTCCTCTGTGAAAGGAGGTCCAATGGGATATGACTCAGTGGAAGTCCATAGGAAAGACGCGAAGAGAGAGTGGTTGGATTACCTGAAAGTCCTCTATGAGGGACAGATTGTAGGAGGGATGCGCGTCTACAGGATGCATCCCGGCCATTACGAGATCATGGGTGTCTTTGTTGACCCTGATTATCATAGAAGAGGAATTGGCCAGAAATCATTCGAGCTTGTAATGAAGATGTATCCAGATGCCAAGAAATGGACTCTTGATACCCCAGACTGGAATATTCGAACAAAGAACTTCTATGAGAAGCTAGGCTTTGTACAGTACGGAGTTATGCGCTGGGAGCCTGAGTTTGAGCTTCGAGCCTATGAGTTGGTTTTGGACTCAGATTTCACGAGAGATATCACCAAGATAGCAGACCTTGTCGATGGCATGAAGCAAGTCACAGTGGATGGAATAGTGGATTCCATTCTACCGGCACGAAAAGTAGTTTCAAAGAAAGATGGAAAGACATACAGGGTTGCCGATGCAAGACTGTCGGATGAAACTGGGTCCGCTAAGTTAGTCTTATGGAATGATGCTATCCGACAAGTGAATCCTGGCGAGAGAATACTCGTAGAGAAGGGGTATGTCAATTCATTCAGAGAAGAGATTCAGCTCAACATGAGCAGATTTGGCAGGCTTGTCATTCTGAAATGATGAATAGCCCACAGACCGAAACACAAATGACCTACGACTCTTGAGCCTGACAAACCTCAACTCCAATTGATGATGTGAGATCCTTGGACAATATTGACAAGAGAATCATATTCGCTCTAGACCAAGACTGCCGGCTATCATACCAGGCAATAGCAGACAAGATTGGGCTTACAGCAAATGCCGCAAAGAAGAGAGTTGCAAAGCTTGTCGAATCGGGCATAATCGATCAATTTCTCATCACACCATCCTTTGCTATGATGAAGGCAGATCTTGTTCTAGCTATTGTTCAAACGGATGGCACAGAATACCAGGAGGACCTCATTGAAATCATAGGTAGCAATCCATCCGTCGCGCAAGTGAGTTCGGTCGCTTGTGGCATGGGGGGTCTTTATGCAGTATTTGCTGCCGTGAGTGGTTCAAAGGCGCTCTTGGAGTTTGGTTCTCAGATAAGGAAGCTTGAATCCGTTACCGATGTCGACATTCATGTCTTGCTCTACCCAAAGGGTAAGAAGGTTAAACT
>JBHLQS010000080.1:0-12495 GCA_048883405.1 Candidatus Thorarchaeota archaeon | reverse complement strand
GAGAAGTCTGTCGTGATTAGAAATGCAGACTGGGAGTCAGTGATGCTACCCATTGAGTCATCCAAAGTACTGATGCATGTAATGAAGTTCTTAATGAGGATCAAGAGTGGTCAGACAATTGAAGAGATAGCCAAACGACAAAGCATGAGCTTGACTGAGACCAAGGATGTCGTTGCGCTCGCTTTTTGGCATAATGCCATTCGAATTATCTACGTTCCCACCGAGGATGACATACTGTGTCTCTCCGACGGGGCGCTCTCAACTCTTCTGAGTCGAGGCAATCCCTTGGGGATATCGACCCAGACAAAGAAAGTCATCGGTGCTCTCAATGGGCGTAGTCCTCTATCACATTGCCTGGGCATGTTCAAGTTGAAGCATGAAGGGTCATTGCCTCTAGAGCTAGGTGATCTCGTGAACAGAGGATATGTTCAGAGGATCTCAGCCGAGCGACGAATGATATTAGCTAATGAATGTGTTCTGAATGAACTGCTACAACTTGGCAAGTCCATCCTGGGATCTGCAAGAATGAACGAGTTCTTTACATCTACTCTTGAAGCCGGCTTTGAGGCTCATCCATGGACAGTTGCAATCAGAAATCCCGAACCTCTCACCATTCGGTGTGAAATCAATGATAGTATGTCCACATTGGATCTGGACTACATGTATACTGCAATCGAATTTCTCATAGAGAATCTTACTGAGAGGATGTCCAAGAAATCAAGTGTGGACCATATTGGCTCTGCTCTGGCTTTGGCCAATAAGAGATGCGACGAGAAATGGGGGAAGTTTCTTATCGAATAATCTCTGCCACGTCGAAGAATCTAGGATGCATATAATCTGCATAAATCTAAGACATGTTTTCCTATGACAGAAAATCTGAAAGAAAAAGAGGCAGAGAATCCCCTATCGATAATCCGATAGGGGCTCTCCGGTCTATGTCTTCAATCTCACCTGAAGTAGCTTCTGGTTGAAGGCAACAGGAGATAGATGACAATTATTATGCTCAACGCAAGGGATAGCAGGTTGACGAGATCCATGAGATCATGCGTGAAGCCCGACAAGATTCCTATTATCTGAATAATAAGAGTCCATAGCCAGGCCCATCCCTTAAGCGTCCAGAGTCCATAGAAGAGTATCAACCCTATAATGCCTATCAGGAGCGGGAAGAATGCAAAGAACATTAGAAGAATGTCAAGAATCGTCCCGGTGCCACCCATAAGTAGTAGAGCACCTAACCCGAGATAGACGAGGGCTGATATCAGTTGCAGTATTGCAAGTATCATTACGCCCATTGGTTTATCGGACATATGTCTTTCCTCCAACTACATCGCGTATGTAGTCAATTTTCGGTCAGCGGCCTAGCTAATAAACTAATGTCGAATGTTTCCCAGCTATATGACGAACCTAAAAACACACTTACAAAATGTAACTTAGACTAGGTTTCGGGTTCTTTCGAGGGCAAATCTGACAGATTATTTAAGTCAGCGTGCGCGCGTTTCGTGAAAGGAGGACTAGCCACATGTCCAAAGACCTAGATGGCAGTATTCTAGCTTTGCTTGCCAAGGAGTTTGAGTACACACAGTCTCTTCATTCCGAAAAGGAGGATATGATGAGCAAACTTGGAGTTGATGATGTACCAGCATTCGATGAGGCCCTGTTGGCATTGGAGAAGGAGGGGCTGGTCAACCTTTGGATTGATCCAAGAGGCAAGATAAAGCTCGCCAAGATAACTTGGCGCGGACTGAATAAGGTAGGAGATGTCACCCTGCTTTATGGACTGGACAAGTCAGGATTCTAGAGGTGTTTGAAGAATGGAAGTCTTACCATGGTGGACTGAAAAGAATAAGAAGTTCGCTGAAGAAGTTGAGGAGTTCGTAAACTCCGAGCTGCGTCCTCTAGCCGACAAGATTGGTCACAATGAAGCAATGAAGGTCCAGTGGGAGATCAGTAAGTTTGTTGTTGACAAGGGATTCCATCCTCTCGCAGTGCTAGTGGAAGAAGAGCATGGGGGTCGTGATGAGGGCTACACTGGATATACAATTCTGAATGAGGAATTTGGTCGCTGCTATCTGAATATCAACCCGCTACTCACAACAGTCTTCGGCGGAGGTCCTGTGCATCTTTTCGGCTCTCCCGAACAAAAAGAGAAGTTTCTGACTCCAATGTTGAAGGGTGAGAAGTGGACTGCAATCTGTGTCACTGAGCCAGATGTAGGTAATGATGCAGCCAATGTCCAGCTCTTTGCCGAGAAAGATGGTGATGAGTATATCCTCAACGGTTGGAAACGTTTCATCACCTTGGGTGCAAACGCAGACTACCTGATGACATATACAGTGACTGATCCTTCGCCGGAGGCGCAGGCCACCCATACCCATCTCTCCTCCTTTCTGGTGCCCAGAGAAACATCTGGCATTTCAATTGAGAAGATCAATGAGCTTACAGGCAACGTGGAGATGTTCAATAGCGTTATCCGGTTTCGAGACGTAAGAGTCCCCGAGGACAACATGATTCTCTTTGAGGGCGATGGATGGACAGTGATGACTTCAGGGCTTAACATTGAGCGTCTTGGAATTGCAGCAACAGTGGGTCAGGCACGGATGCTTGTGGAAACAGCCAGGTCCTATGGTCGTAGACGAGTGCAATTTGGCGCACCGATATCCCGCTACCAGACTGTTCAGACGAGAATGGCAGACATGGCGATTCGATTGAAACTAGCCCGAACCTACCTATACGCACTTGCAGCTCAGCTGGACAGTGGGACGGCAGACATGTTCCAGTTTGGGGTCGATGCTGCAGTCTGCAAGATATTCTCCACAGATGCGCTGATTGAGATTGCAGAAGATGCGCTGGTGATTCTCTCGGGTGATGGCTACACGGAGGAGTTCTTAGCAGCATCAATCATGAAGAATGCCCTCCTCACCAAGGTGACAGGTGGAGGGAACGATGTTCTCAAGCTATTTGTTGGAAGACAGGAGTTCAAGAAAACTCCCGATCCCATGATTCTGCCTAGGGTACTTAGAGGAGTTGACCCTGAGGATCTTTAGGAGGAAACTCGAAGATGACTTACGAATGCATAAAATATGAAGTAAGAGATGGCATCGGTTGGATTACCTTCAATCGGCCTGAGGTAAGAAATGCTCTATCCCGTCAGACCTGGATGGAGCTGATGCAAGTGTTGCAGGATACCTATGATGACTATTCAGTGAGGGCATTGGTCATTACTGGAGAAGGCACAGCCTTCAGTGCTGGACTTGATATCAAAGAAATGAGTACTATCGGCTTTCAGGGACTCGGAGAGTTCTTGAGCGTCATCTTAGATCCAATAGAACTGCTTCAACGATATCCAAAACCAGTCATCGCGGCCGTAAATGGCCATGCTTACGCAGGAGGATTCGAGCTCACCTTGTTTTGTGACCTTGTGATTGCATCTGAAAAGGCAGTTTTTGCATTTCGAGAGAATCGGCGTGGATTGATGTCCGGCTTGCTAATCATTAGAGCACATGAGTATAATATGCGCTACATCAAGGAACTGACCTTCACTGGTAGATCTATTGATGCGCAGGAGGCTTATCGGATGGGTCTAGTGAACAAGGTGGTGCCTCACGATGACCTGGCAAAAGCAGTGACCGAACTCTGTGAAGAAATCAAGCTTGTGGCACCGCTATCACAGAAGCTTACCAAGGAGTTTCTCAGAAGAGGAATACGGGAAATCGGAGCTCTGTGGGAGCCATTCAATGAACTCTTCCGTTCAGAGGATGTTATCGAAGGCTTTGAAGCTTGGATGGAGAAGCGTCCAGCAGAATGGAAGGGAAAGTAAATGAATCAAAATGAATCAAGGATGTGAAAGAAATGGCAACAAAAGACGAAGTGATGACCTCATTAGAAAAGATGGTGGGTAAGATGGAGGATCCGAAATACAAGTCTCGTTTTGCAGACTTCAACAGGGTCCTTCAGTTTCACTTCACTGACAACGAAGAAGCAACCTGCCATATTGTGTTCCAGGGAGGGACTGCCTCAATCACTGATGGTGTTGACGACAGTGCTGAACTAGTCATAACTACCACTACAGAATCCATCATGGCAATTATGGATGGGTCTTTGAGTCCAACCCGTGCCTTCATGGGAGGGAAAATTAAGGCTAAGGGGCCAATGAACGATCTTATCAAACTTCAGGCATTGATGAAATGAGCCACTCAAATGCTGGTGAGGATGCTCCTCTCAGGGCATTCTGTGATCTTCTTAGTAGAAATGCACATGACTACGGTGACATGCTAGCAGTTGTCTATGGCAATGACCACCTAACATGGTCAGATATTGATACCAGTATCTCAGTCTTAGCAAACTCATTGCTAAGAGTCTACCCTTCTTCAAAAGGAATGAGAGTCGCCATCATTATGGAGAACCGCCCTGAATACCTTGCGGCACTATATGGAACTCAACGTGCTGGAATGGTGCCAGCTCCTATCAGTACAAGATTCGTTGGAAGGGAGATACGACATGTGTTCGATACTGGCAAGCCCTCTGTCTGCATCACAAGTGTCCATTATATGGCACAAGTTCTCGATGCTTTTCCTGACACACAAGAGAGACCCCCCCTCATTGTTGTCGAGGACTCGACTGACACCAAGAGCAACATCATGTCATGGACTGATTTTGTTGCTGGAGCTTCCCAAGATGACCCCGCCATTTCAGTTTCGAGTGAGGATTTGAGTGTCCAACTCTATACAGGGGGTACTACTGGTCTTCCAAAGGGCACCAATTTCTCTCACCAAGCGCTTCTTGATGCATGCACACTTATCCCTGACCATGGTCTAAGCCTAATCTTCGAAGGCGAAGTTCCAGAGTCTGCTCTTCTTCCAACAGACCACGAACTCAAATTCCTTGTCCCAACGCCACTCTATCACCTGTCCGGGTTCATGCCAGCTATTATAATGGCTGCAATGAAGAGGCCAGTTGTTTTTCCAAAGTCCCTGAGCTTCGATCCTCCGGAAATCCTTGAGTTAATCGAACGCGAGAAAGTAACCGCTGTATTCATGGTGCCCACCCAATTCAGAATGCTCCTCGACTACCCCAAACTAGACTCTCACGACATGACTTCAGTTACACTGCTTTCCTCGGGAGGTTCGAAGATGCCGGCCTCGATGAAGAAGGAGATATTGACTAAGTTCCCGGACACTGTATTGGTTGATGGATATGGTCAGACTGAGAACATAGGTGCCGCCATCTACTCTTTCCTCACCGTTGATGATATTCCCAAGATAACGGAAGGATACATTGGAAAGCCAATCAGCGGCGTTGAGATGAGAGTTGTCAACGACGCGGGAGAAGACGTGAGTCCTGGCGAAGTAGGCGAAGCGATATACCGAAGTCCATCTCTAATGAGCGGCTATCACGATGATGAAACCATGACGAAGGATTCGTTTGATGGTGAATGGTTTCGGACTGGAGACTTATTCAAAACTGATGAAGAGGGCAATTACTACTATATGGAGCGAAAGAGCGAGGTGATTTTCTCCGGCGGCGAGAAAGTCTTCCCCGCGGAAGTCGAAGAACTGATTTCCCAACACCCAAGCGTTGACTCAGCAGTGATTGTGGGCATTCCGGATAGAACGTGGGGCGAGGTTGTACGGGCATATGTTGTTCCCAAAGATGATTCAGAAATATCCGAGAAGGAAATTCTTGATTGGTGTACAGGAAAGATGGCTTCTTACAAGAAGCCCAAAGAAGTGATCATCAGAGATTCCTTGCCCATAGCTGAAGATGGGAAGATCCTGAGGTCTGCACTAAAAGAACTGGATTCTGACTAGATTTCCTACTGCAATGAGAACAGGACCTTTCTCTGTCCAGTTTGTTTGCTTACTCGTTTCATTTCGATGAGGTGGCGAAGAATGCTATGAATGAACATTCGCCGAAATACATCACCGGGTCCAAGGCCCATCCTCGTGAGTCGCGAGGCCAGGTCGGGAAGAGAGCACGCTTTATCTTCCAATATCGAGATGACTGCCTCCAAAGCTTGGCCTAGTGTGAGCAAAGACTTCTCAATTGCAGACTGTATTTCTTCTTCACCCTTGATTGGATTTCCGTGACCTGGAATGAGCATTGTTGGACTAAGTCTTTGAACTGAATCAAGAGACTCCTTCATCATCTGGTAGTTGGATGAAGGAGATGTCAGAATGGGTTTCATTCTATGTCTAGGGTCAATGAGGTCTCCAGCAATGAGAATGCCACTCTGGTCATTGAAGAACCCCGTGTGTCCATGATGATGACCTGGAAGTTCAACAGGACGAAATCCAGTACTGAGGAATCCAGGAACATCATCTATAACTCCTACCGAACTAAGTGATCGCGTTCTACCTAAAGCAACACGCATTGCGGCTATGACAAACCATGATGGCGCAGTAAAGAGATCACGAAATGGCACTATTAGTGATTCACGTTCTCGTTCTAGGAATATCGGTGACTGTTTTTCGATGAAGGGAATGGCATCACTATGCGCCCATATCCCGGCACCAAATACTTCCTTCATTGATAGAGCTCCAGCCATATGGTCAATGTGTCCATGTGTGTGCATACAATGAACGGGATATTCTCTGTCTTGTATGAAATCTCTAACGATTACAGTGAGCTGCTTCCTAACGGATGGCCCGCCAGTGTCAATAAGGAATAGCGCTCTTTCACCTTCAAGAAGAACAACATTGGCTGACCTTCTCCATCCTGCAATTCTATCAGGAGGCGGAACGAACAGATGTACGCCATCATATACCTCTGAGAGAGGGTTGTCAGCTATTGTCATCGATTCATATCACGACACGACTTACTCTTTTTGAATAAACGCATAAAAAGCAATAATGTATAACTATAGTTAATTTCATAAGCACCTGTGCCTTCTATTTATCAAACAATACGAAGGTAATTGGAAAATGCTTCTACGTGAGCACCATGTGTGTTTAAACATTGGTGAGCAAGCACCAGACTTTGCATTACCAGATCAGAGTGGTCAGGAAATTCGTCTGTCTGATTTCAGAGGGAAGAAGAATGTTTTGGTGACCCTTCATCCTGGTGATCTCAGCTCTGGATGTAAGGACCATTTCAGAGCTTATCAGGAGTATCTCTCTGAGTTTGAGGAATCTGACACTCAGGTCTTAGCGGTCAATATGGCATCGGTGGCAAACAACAAAGCATGGGTGGAGGAAATCGGAGGATTGGGGTATCCTGTTCTGGCTGATTTCAATCCGCTAGGGGATACGACTCTGAAATACGATTGCTATATGCCCAAGGAGGGCTATGGAACAAGAGCAGTCTTTCTGGTAGACAAGTCAGGCAACCTACGCTACATAGAGGTCTTGAAACCAACAGGTGATGTCTGTCCAGATATGTCAAGAATGCTGGATGTCATTAGCGAGATGAACTAGACTACCTAATGCGTATGGCTGCGGCTTGAGGTATCAGGAACAGAGAACAAGAAGAGCTTGGCGAATTCAACTCCAGATAGTCCACTTATCTTGTCAGCTATTGCCTGTATGCTATCCCTCCTACCGTTCAACGTGAGCACTTCAAGGCAATGAGTAGGATTGAGATGGACATGCATAGAAGAGATTACATTAGCATCTGACGTATGCTGCGCTTTAGTTAAATCTGCCATGAGTCTGGCTCTATGCTGGTATAATACGCTGAGTGTTGCAACGCCCCCCTCTTGGTCAGATTCGAGTTCCCATTGCGAAATAAAAAGCCGCATCGCATCTCGGATTGCTTCAGATCTTCCCACATAGCCCTTAGATTGAACTAGGAGGTCAAACTGCCTAAGCAGTCCCTGAGGTATTGAAACTCCGAACCGCTTCAGTTCTGATTCCTTTCTCATCTAGAACCCCTCAATAGAATGTGACACGAACAAGCATATGAGTGACACGAATTACTGAAAAGTAACACATATTAATATGGCGGTATTTGGGAGATAGTGAGGAGGAACTAGAGAATAATGCATGTCCCTGATGGCATAATCCCCCTTTGGCTTTTGTTGATTCTATACACTGTCAGCGGTCTTTTTCTGGCTTTTTCGATTAGGCGTATAAATCGCAAATTTGACGATCGACTGGTCCCATATATGGGAGTCTTGGCTGCGGTGATCTTTGCCGCTCAGTTGGTCAACTTCCCTATCCCGCCTTTCTCCAGCGGCCATCTCGTTGGATCAACGCTACTAGCTGTTATGGTTGGTCCATATGCTGGGATAGTGATAATGGCGCTTGTGTTGTTTGTCCAAGCTCTTTATGGTGATGGCGGCCTCCTGACCTATGGGCTAAATCTGTTCAATATGGGGGTGTTCTCTTGCTTCTTCGGATGGGCATTGTCTCTACTACTGTTTAAAGGCATGCGGAAAGCCATGGATGATAAACGCGCAGTGGTCATAGGCACTTCCATCGCTGCGTTCATTACCACTGTCGTAGCAGCCTTCGTCTTAGGGTTAGAACTGCTGTCAGTATCTGGCTTCAATGAGATAGCTTTGGCTGCAATAACTGGCGTTCACGCGATAATTGGAGTGGGAGAGGCCATCCTTACATCAGTTATTCTGATATATTTCGTGAGAGCAAAACCGGAGATAATTTCATTTCTCAAAGATAGTGAAGTACAGGAGATTGCTAAGGTTATTGAAGCTGAGTGGGCCAATCCGCAAGAAGAAACCAAAACTATCGTGAAATAGGAGGATTGACAATGGAGAAGCAAGCCTACACCAAATTCGTTATCCCTGCGATAATTGTGCTTGTCGCAATAATCAGCATCGTTATCTTCGGTGGTCTGGCCTCAGGAAACCCCGATGGTTTTGAGTGGGCTCTGTTTGATTTCGCTGGGGTGGCTGAGCCAGAAGGTGGTTTCTCAGGGCTATTCTCGTTTCTCGGAGAAGGGCCGCTCGTTGATGTGTTGACTGGTGCAGTTGGGATTGTTATTGTTCTATTTATCGGGCTTCTGATATTCAAAGCCACATCGAGAAAGGAATAATGCATAATCAATTCGTTTCCATTGAGAGCGAAGCGAAATCTTCAGAAGAATGAATAGGAATATGCAGTAGTGAGTGTCTATGACCAAGTTCTTGTTACCGTTCCAGCAAGATGACATGAAGACTGGCCCTTTCTCTTCAACGTCTATTCTAATCTCAACCTTCGCAGTCGCTCTGATGATAGCGGTTCAGGCTGATCCCCTTCTAGTTCTAGCTGCGATTTTCATGGTGCTTCTCACAGGGCTAATTGCTGGCACGCGATGGCGAACTGTATTATCTCTGGCTGCGAAGTTTGAGCTGGTTGTTCTCTTCTGGATTTTCTTCGTGCCATTTCTCTATGGTAACACAGTTGTTACTACACTCAATCTGCCAACTGGTCCATTGTATATTTATCAAGAAGGCATAGAGTTCGGGGTTTTAATCGGACTCCGCATGATGTCATTGATTCTTTTATTTCTAATAGCCCTTTCACAAATGACGCTGACTGGCTTTATGGGTGCACTTAGAACACTCCGAGTCCCAAGTTCAATTCTTGGTTCTCTTCTGATTATGTTAAGGTATGTCCCACTCTTCATAGAAGAACGAAAGCGAATGCAGGATGCCCAGAGTCTACGAGGCCTTGAAAGAGGCACGAGGGGAAATCGTATTCGGTCACTAGGCTTTATGGTCGGATCGAATATAGATAGAGCATTTGACAGGAGCATTTCTGTCTATGAGTCAATGAAGCTACGTGGATTCGGCGGAATAATGGTACTTCGTGGAGGCGGTTTCAAGAAACTTGATGCCATCTTGTTGGTTGTTCTGATTCTTCTCTATGTAGCCTTATTCATCGTTCTTCCAAACATGCTGGAGGTATTGATAATATGACATGTGCGCTAGATGTAGATCGATTGTTCTTTAGCTATGAGAATTTTAAGATTCAGGATATTAGCATGCAGCTTCACATAGGTGAACAGAAGGCTATGGTTGGGTTAAATGGATCAGGCAAGACAACACTGTTCAAACTAATGCTTGGCTTATTGGAACCACTGTCTGGCGAAACACATGTGTTTGAGAGGCGTGTTACGAATGAATCCCTTTGGGAAATAAGACAAGATATTGGATTCCTATTCCAGAATCCGGATGACCAGCTCTTCGCACCAACTGTTCGGGAGGATGTAGCGTTTGGTCCTAGAAACCAAGGTCTGAGTGAACATGAGGTGGAGGAGAGAGTCCGAGAGGCGCTTGATATTGTGAAAATGAGCGGCTATGCTGATCGACCCGTGAATCAGATGAGCCACGGTCAGGCAAAGAGGGTGGCGATCGCTGGTATAGTGGCTATGAGACCAAGAATCCTCTTCCTAGACGAGCCTTTCACTGGAATTGATTTTCCGATGGTGAGACGCATTGTGCAAATCATTGAGGAGCTGCGCAATGAAGGTATCAGCGTGCTCTATACAACTCATAACAGATTCTTCCTAGAAAACTGGGCTGATTCAGTAATAGTCCTCAAGGAAGGACGGATTTTGTTTGATGGCTCCATTGACGAGGCATTGTCTAGACAAGATGTATTAGAACAGATAGGGGACTGGAATGCATTACAGACTGAGATGCAGGTCTCTCGATCTAGAGTTCGCGACTTAGGATACCCATGCTAATCGTGGCCTGCAATTCTGAATCCAATTCCCCGAAAAGATAAAAAGAAGAAGCTTGCGCCCATCTATTCCAGTGACCAATTCTCCCTGCGGAGGTTGCCAAGCCTGGTCAAAGGCGCAGGGCTCAGGTCCCTGATGCGTTCATCCTGGTGATCGCAGGGGAATCTTGTAGAAGTTCGCGAGTTCGAATCTCGCCCTCCGCACCATCTCTTCATTCTGGAACTGGCATGATGAACAGGCTCTCGACTCTCTCAATACCCCTCAATTTCTCAAGGTTTTCTGTAATGAATGTGGACAACTCCTGCATCGTTTCCACACGAATAAGACAGACTAGATTAGCTGTGCCAGCAGTCCAATAGACCTTACTCACTTGTTCAAACTGTGAGAGGGTCTCATGAATCTCTCTTGAAGCCGTCATCCAAGATGAGATCAGCAGGATTACCTCAATATCGTATCCTAGCTTTCTCCAGTCGACATCCACTGTGTATTTCTTGATCACATTCATAGCTTCTAGACGAGCCATTCTGTTTCTCACGGAACTGGCGCTAAGTTTGACTCGTTTTCCAATGTCCCTAAGTGGACTTCTTGAGTTCTCCAGGAGCTCCTTGATTATTTTCTTATCATACTTCCCAAGCTTTTCTTCCGAGCCCATAGGACCAACTCCGAATGTCATTTGCCACTCTGAACTCGAGCATGATAAATGAATAGTGTCTACCGGCCTCATGACCTGTGAAGAGCGCGCTGTGCTCTTTCTATTTCACTCTGGTGATGACCTTTGTGCCCATAACATCCCAAACTTCAACTTCAGCATTGAGTGCAATCTTGGGAGCTATCTCTTCATCAGTAGGTCTTGCTACTTCGTAAGTTTCGTAGGGCTCCCCTGTATCCATCAGACTCAAAGTTTCTCCCATGTCTGCAATGATAGTTGCACTTCTCTTGTCAATCAGAGGCACATCCACCTGACGATCTGCTGGCATGATGACATTCCGTTTTCTATTGTCGAAGAACCCTACTGCTGTGATGTTGGCCTTTGCAGATCCATGCTTTCCAGGCTTGGACTTCTCGATAGAAATCACTCTACATGGTTCTCCGTCAATTAGAAAATAACTCCCTGGTTTCAAACCCTTCGCGGTCTTTTTCTGAATGCTCAAAATATATCACCAAGTCCTGTAGGCCGATTCATCCCAACACCTTCTGCGTCATCTAAATACTTTGCGGGAAATCGAGTTTTCTGATTATCAGTGCAATAACAAGAGTAAAAGGGAACTGCAGTCAGGACCAGTCGGAAGTGCCAGCCTTGATTGTTGAGAGTCCGAAAATTCTCAGTGACCGCAGAGCTGTTGGGCTGGTCTGCAAGCCCGGCCGAGTTGAGGTTGAACGCATTGCAAATCGCATAGCAGAGTTCCTTCTCACCAAGGATATTGATGTTCAGGTCGACCCAGGATCATGCAATGTCGCCGCAAAGGAAGCTGTTCCCACCGCAATTGAAGACATGGATATTGATTTCGTGGTGACCATTGGGGGTGATGGTACAATCCTTTATGCCCACTCAAGACTGAAAGACCGAGAAATCCCGCTTTTCTGTGTTAATCGGGGCAATGTTGGGTTCCTCACCGAAGCAAGCACCACAACTGCATTGGGTGCACTTGAGAAAGTGATCGAAAATCAATGTGTTCTGGAGGTGAATGCAAATATCGCCTCAGGGGTGGGTGATAGAGAATTCGAGGCCGCGCTCAATGAGGTATATGTTGTATCGAGAACCCCCGGCCGGCTATTGACATTTCAGGTTCATCTGGACGGCGTTCGAATTGACTATGGTCGGGCTGATGGTGCAATGGTGGCGACGCCCTGCGGTTCTACAGCATATGCCCT
>JBHLQS010000079.1:0-12517 GCA_048883405.1 Candidatus Thorarchaeota archaeon | reverse complement strand
TACAATCACCTTGTTGCAGCAGTCGAATCTGTAAGAATAGACTTTCATTGGAAGGAACTAAAGGTAAACACGAACATTGCTGAAGGGAAATTCTACATCCCCGGGCACCAGTATCTCTCACAAGTCCTGTTCAACATAATTCACAATTCTGCTATGTATGATGAGAGGAAATTAGTGGAGATAGATATCATTGCCCAGGTTATTGACTCGCGACTTATACGAGTTGAGTTTGCTGACTACGGCCCCGGCATTCCAGATCCATTGAAGGAGTTTATCTTTAAGAGAAGCGGGCATCCTGACGCTCAAGTAGTTGGAAGAGGTTTAGGACTTACACTGGCAGACAATATTGTGAGAAGTCTTAATGGCCAGATATGGGTTGAGGACCGCGTCGAGGGGGATCCTTCACAGGGAGCTAAGTTTGTATGTGTCTTCCCAGCATGGACAGACGAAACTGAATTGCCCTGTGGTGGCAATAAATGCATCACCTTCTATAAATCGACTCACTGCTTCTGGTGTGAACCTGTCTTTGACCTATTGATGCGACTCATGGAAGAGCTCAGCATTGCTAGCTCAATTATGGAATCAATCAATGTCGATGACCCGAATGTGCAATTGCCTGAGGATGAGATGCCTGTTTTGCCCACAATTAGATTATGTGAGGTTGAGTTGAGCGGATTCATTCAAGAACAGAGTCTGAGAAAGGAACTCCTTCTACTACTGGGCAAGCCATGCTACAAAGGGTTCTAGTGAATAAACCATTGGGGTCGGGCGAGTCTGAAAGATTCTTAGTCCCAGAATGGGGCTGATTCTACTGAATGAATATAAAGCTAAACGCCAGTTAGTCATAGAAGCATTGTGTGGGGTGTCAGGAATATCAAAATGGCCAGAAATCAGGTTCCTGAGACAATCGGGATTTTATATTAGGTTTCGAGCTAGGAGCCTTCTAATTGATCCATCAAATAGGAAATCAGGAGATTATGATGGGGATGTGGTCTATTGTACTCACAAACACTCTGACCATACAGGAGGAGTAGGTAATTTCCTTATGCGAAACCCCGAGGCACTATTGGTTGGAAATAGACAAGTGATAGATGCGTTGGGGGAATGGAGAGAGAGGGCTGTCGAAGCAAGGCTGGGCGAGGAGCTGAACTTCGATGAATTCTCTCTTGAATTCGTAGAATGTGAACATGGCCTCTTTCGAGGGGTTGTAGTTTATGGAGTCATCGTAAAATCAGATGGATTCACCTTTGGTCACTGCGGAGATTCAGTCAACCTAGAGCGGTTTGGTGACAAGGATCTAGACATGTTCGCACTTCCAATTAGCGGCATTGTTGCTGCCTCCCCAAATTCCGCTATTGAGCAACTGGCCAAGTTCAAAACCCCGCTCCCGACTATCATTCCCATGCATTGGCTCTTTAGGAGGCCAAAATCGTTCTGCAAGCAATTCCAAAATAAATTTCCTGGTGGAAAATGTATCATTCCTGAAGAAGGAACGATAATTCCTGGATGATTACGCACGACAACTTGATAAGAGCGATATGATGGTCACCGTCCATGAACATCATGACCGAGGAGTTAAGCATTCCAGAGGAGAACCGCGAGAAACTTCTGGCGACATTTCATCCGGCACGAACAGGATTCTTGTATCTGTATGTTCTCGGCGCTGTATTTTTCATTATAGGCTGGCTCTTCATGATATCAGTGGCTGCTGGAGTTGTTGCTTATGATGAGCTGGCGTGGTGGTTGGGCATGGGAGGAATGCTATTTGCTTTACTCCTATGGGGCATTGGTGAATACAAGAAAAGATACACGGTCTATGTTGTCACAACATGGAACTTACGCGTGATGAAAGGCTCGTACAATAGACTAACGACTAGAGTCTTCTATGACGAGATTGATAGATTTGAAATTTATACCTCTCCTCATTCAAGGGTAATAAACCTCGGCGCTCTCAGAATATACACAAAGGTCGATGAGAAGGAAGCCACAATGGAGTTCGGTGATATTCACAATCCACAAGGGATGCTAGAACTTGTGAATCGGATTAAGAAAACAACGCCGGATCCTATCCCGTGGGCTCATGTCGAGAAGACTCGTGTTGTAAATTACTAGGAGCTAAGGTGCCGCACGATGAAAATGGCATGACTTGGTTTCAGTTTGCTATTCCCAGAACCTTTTTACATCGATGCACAAATGCAAATATGTACGACACGCGATGAGCGTAAAAGTCATGAGGCAATTTGTCCAGTATGAATCATCTTGAGAGAGGAGTCGGTAGAACTGGGTAGGGTCGTAATTAGATTCACAACAGAGGTTGGCGAACAACTTCAAACTGACAAAGACATCTATGTCACTGACCTCGACCTGAAAGGTATGAATATCGCTAACATTAGCTTGGTCCCGTTAGCATCGCTGAGGGACCTAGAAACTGTGAACCTAAAGTCTAATGATATTTCGGAAATCGACCTCGGACCTTTGTATGAATGTGCTAACATAAGGATGTTAATCCTAAGCAACAACCAGATTGAAATGATAGACCTCTCTCCGCTTAGCCGGTCATCAAAGCTGCAGGCTCTTGATCTGTCACAGAATAGGCTGAGCAGCGTCGACCTTTCGCCCCTTGCGAATCTGAGAGGCATGAAGTGGCTATACCTTTCAAACAACCAACTTAGCAAAGTGAATCTCATGCCCCTGCTCAGATGCACAAGGCTGCAGTATCTGGTACTCGCCAATAATAACCTAACAAGGCTAGACCTATCGCCTCTAGCAAGATTCGCTGACCTACGATATTTGCTCTTGAATGGAAATAGCTTCAAAACATTGAACATCTCTTCAATCTTTGGAGCGATGAAGCTTGAACACCTGGTCTTTGATAGAGGTACAGAACTTGCTGCCGACTCAAGGTTGAAGCACCAGGACTACTTCCCACGGCCTATCGAAGAATTGCTGGACACCATTACTTGGATCTAGACTACATATAATAGTTCAGCACTTTGAAATACCAAGGAATCAGCTAAATAAAGGCTAAATAGATAGAGCCTATTTTGGACTTCGGTAAACTTGGAATTCAAAGAAACAAAGGTGCAATATCCATGAAGAAGTCAAGCCTGATTGCCGTTGCGTTATTGGCGGCTCTATTGATTCTTGTCTTTACGGACACGGCATCAGCGGCAACTTGGGGTGTTCGTGAAGGAGATGAGTTGAAGTATGAAGCAACTATGTACACCAGCACTATTGACCTAACGGTAACTTTGACAGTGGAATTCAATGTGACATTTGTTGATGATTATGTTACCGCTAACATGAGCGAAGACAGCGGAACTCCAGTAAGTGTATTCTTCAATACTCAAAGCCTAGACGATGATTTCGGAATCAATATTAAATCATCAAATGGAATAGACATACGATATATTGCTGACGAACAGAGATTTCAAGCTCAAATGTCTCAGATATCATCCACCTTGGGCTCAGTATTAGCCAACTTCAGCATGGCAAGGGCTGGGAATAACCTCCTAATTTCCGCGTATGGAGGTGGGTCAGGATCAAGTTGGACATATGACGCAGAAATCAATTATACCAGCGATTATGTGTTGAGCGGCATGTCCGAAGATCACTTTGCGACGGATGGAGTGAACGACGCAATTCAAAACGTACTATGGACTCAAGTGTACCATCATTCAATATGTACGACTTGCTCTACATCGTCAACTACTCCTGTCACAACTCCAGGAACTACTCCAGCGACCACTCCGGGTCCTGTTACACCACCAGATCTTACGATACCGATGATAGCTGGTGCTAGCGGGCTGTTTGTTGTAATTGCTGCATTTGTACTCCTGAAAAGAAGATGAGGGTTCGTTCAGTTTCTGTGTGCTGTATTGTCCCAGTGACACTAGCTCCTATTTTCAGTCGGTACAGTGGAGTCAAGAGTGAGCTACATGAGTAGTCATGAAGATGCTGCTGCAAGGTCTACCCTAAGAGTCGCTGGTGTACTTCAGAGCAAACGAGACCTCTGGGTGCGTCGACTAGAGAAATACTATACTGAGCTTGAGAAACTCATCATGGGGGAATGGCTTGACTCAAGTGACCTTACTGGTCTAGTGAGAGAGGCTCGTCTAGCGTCTAGAGAGGCAATTGATGGTCTCGCCAACGATTTGAGCTCTGAGCTACTGCATGCTTCCAGCGGCATTTTTTCTCGTTTTGAATCAGACAGAGCTACCCTCGTGGCAGAAATCTCGAAGTTGAAAGCAGAAATCTCCAGATTGCTTTCTATGGACGAAGAAGGTGTGCTTCGCGAAAACGATTCGCTAAGATCCATTGTTCTCAATCTCCCGGAGTATCAGCTCCTCTGTGTCATCCAACAATCCAGAGGAGGAACTTACGCGGACCTCTCAGCAAAGAGCAAGGTCAAGAAGAGAAAAGTCCAGAAGTATGTCAAGATACTAGCAGACAGAGGGCATGTCATAATCGATCGCAAATCGCGACCGCATAGGGTGCTATTCGTCGACACTCCATGGGAGCCAAGCCCTACTGCACTGAGTACCCAGCATCATCCCGATTTAGAGATGGCTCCACATCCTCAAGTCTGAGGTCTCCCGCACCGAAACCTCGTGCAACCCTTTGTATAATGGATGACGTTTTGGGGAGAGCTAATTCGTTTGCAATAATCACAGGCAGAATGAATGCCATCACGATAAGAGGCAGACCAGCTATCCAGACAAGGCTCTCAAAGATATAGTCCCAACCTATTGTCCCTCCACGTTCAAGGATGAGTCGAGGCAGAACTATAATGAACTTGCTAGCAATCGCAACCGGGTAGGATAGAATCGCAAAACCGGTTAGATACTGACCAAACCATTTGCCCACGCCCTCCGTATCTGGGCATCTCCTCATCTCCAATTCATTCTTCTTCAAATGAGTCACAATGCCAGAGTCATTGAGAATCCACGTCGGTGAATACAACGGAACCGCAACTGCCACGGCGATAAGGGCTCCTAGAAGCCAGATCAGGGGTTCAGTTAGGCGTACGACACCAGTGTAGGCTACTTCCGCGGGATACACAGGAACGGCTAGGATCGTATCAGGGAATATCTGGATCATGATTTCGCTGAATGACAATGCAAATAGTGCAGGAACTAGAGCCCTTCGAATGATGCGCGACGCTCCGAATCTATTGCCAACAGGGATGACACTCTGAGTGTAGGATTTCGTGCGATAGAGTCTGTTCATAAGCATCATGATGGCAGCAATCGGAACAGAAAGCAAGATGAACTCTACGAAGTAGATCGGGAGCGCAATGGCCATGACAGTAATCGTATCAACTGCAAATCCACCGTTTATCTGTCGAACTAGGTCAGTCGATGCCAATGGACCCCCGATTATCCCGGTAATCCTGATGACCGCATATACAGCTGCAGCAATGCCAGCAATGATGAAAACGAATGCCGGTATGAACCTTCCTTTTCCTTCAACCATTTTGCTCATGAGAAGTTGAGTTCGAGAATATCTAAGGATATTTGTGGCATGCATCTCCATTTGACGGCAATGTCCGCTCCCCAATTCTTATTAATGGTGTGCGTGTTGTTTGCACATCCGAACTCCATTGAGGCTAAAAAATGCAACCGGAGAAGGCGCTTATAGTCGTAGTCGTTGCATCAATAGTTGTCGTTGGATTTGCTGTCGGTTTCACGTTTCTCACATTTGATAGTGGCTCAAACAATAATGGACACACCAACACGACCACTCACAACATCACTGAAGATGTTGACCTAAGAAGTCAAGGAATACAATTGCCTGATTGGAATCTTGTTATGTCTGACGAAAGCATCATATCTCTCCATTCACTGCGAGACCGCTTCGTGGTCATTGACCTTATGGCTACATGGTGCAGTTCCTGCGAAAGTCAAAACGGGAATTTGAAGACTCTGTACAATAATATGGGCGACAGCATCCATTTGCTATCCCTTACCATTGATACTAGTGAAACCGAAGCCATGATGGCAGCCTACATGGAGGACAAGAATCTACCCTGGCCACATGGTCTTGATACTCAGAGTGTCTTCAGCAACTACTTCAATGTCCAATATATCCCTTCAATTGTAATCATTGATAATGAGGGCTATGTGAGATGGTACCATGTAGGTCTCTGGAGTGAGCCTGAGATAGCTGAAACATTAGCCATATTGATGGGATAAGATTCTAGCTGAAGAGGTTTCTATCGGGATCTCTAAGAACCTCTTTAACGGACCCCTGTTCCCTATCCAGATTTAATCCTTTTATCAAGGCAGCTGGAATTCCTTCTCCTGCTTGGCCCATAACGAGCTCAGCTGCTGCTGCAAGTTCATCAGCTAGGCATACACGAGAACTCCTGAGAGTTCTTCCAAAGCGGTCTAGTCTACCAGCATTCTCAGTAAAAGGCGACATGCCGGCAATCCCGATTGCCAAGTTGATTGCCCCTCTCCTCCAAGGCCGACCCTGAGTGTCAGCAATGATTACAGGAATCCTAATCCCAAGCTCATCCAAAATAGCGTCATGTATCGCTTGAGCTGAATTATCGGGATCCATGGGAAGGGCTATCGCGTGACCGGGCGGGGCATTGCTTCTGTCAACACCGGAGAAGTCAGTCACCAGTCCCTGCGCAGTTCTTGTAATCAACACAGGTGTTTCACGAATTATTTCGACGGCATTGTCCAATGCCAATTGCACGTACTCTGGTTCTTTATCCAATTCATCGGAGAGTAGTCTGGCTCTCTCAGAAACATCAATCTCTGAAAGCAAATAGAGTCGTCCCTCAGCTATGGACACAATTGTGTGAGATACTACAAGGACATCGCCAGATTCAAGCTCCTGGCCAATGCCGCTCAGCTTCTCTACAAAAAGAGAAGGGAGGTCATCCCCTGATTTGACCAGAGGAATCTCCCCGATTGGCACTATACTAAGTTCTCGATTCTTCATTGCTGATTCATCCCTGACCTCCATAGCTGGGGTCATCTGGCTGAGAACTCTCAATTTCTTCTAACGGAAGCTCTTCAACCCTAGAAGACGCGCTGCCGGCGTCATCCCCTAGGCCCGCCTGAAGTGCCAAATTCTCGGGGATTAGGTGATAAAGCACAACTCCACCCAAAATGTTAATGATTGCTTGTAACACATTCGGCAGGGAATACGCCGCCGCACCTATGAGTGCAGCTTCCGGAGTTAGACCATAGAAGAGCTGCAGAAGGTATGTGTTCGTGAAGAACATTCCAATGACTCTGAAGACGGTTCCAAATATCAGATAGACAAGTATTCGAACTCTCTTGTCAACTTGACAGCGCATTAGCAGAATCTTGGCGATAAGCAATCCCAGAATTGTGTGAAGCTCAGCAAAGCCCTTGAAAGCCGCACCACTGAAGTTGCGATAGGCGATTGCCATCCACATGGCAGCTATTGCAACAAGTGAATAGACAAAGCCCAATCCAAGAAAGACGATCACGAGGGGGATGCCTGTCCAGTCAATGGTGAAGTTGCCCGGAAGTCCGATGTCAGTCACTCCCGGAATTGGGATGACTTCGAGCGCAACGACCATAGCAGTGAAGATGGCCAGAAGGGCAATGCTCTTGGAGTCCGTTCTGATGGGGTGTCTTTCCAGCCACGTCATCAATATTCGTCTCCATAGTTCAAAGGCTTTGGGCTTTATCTTGCCCAAAGCTCTAGCTCTCCCCGATTGATATCAGTTAAAAATCAAACGAAAACCAATTGGCATATATCTTTTGACCGAAGGTTGAAATGGGACCGCATCTTCATTTGGTTCGTTGGGGTATTCGCATTGCCAACTAATGATAAGACACCATGGTATGAAAGGGATGAATTGTGGGAACGATTCGGCCAGGTCATGTTCAGTGAACAAAGGATGGAGATGACTAGCGAAGAGGTAGATAAGGTCATCGAGATATTGGAGGTATCAGCTGGCGATGAAATCTTGGACTTGTGTTGTGGAATCGGTCGCCATTCAAATGAGTTCGCAAGAAGAGGATACAAGGTGACTGGCGTTGATAGAACTAAGTCCTACCTAGAAATAGCCAAAGGCACAGCTAAGAATGAAGGTCTCTCAACTGAGTTTGTGCTGATGGACATGAGAGAGTTTGTGCGAGAGAACAGCTTTGATGTTGTCCTGAGCATGTTCACCTCGTTCGGATACTTCGAAGATGACAGCGAGCAGATGACTGTGCTTAACAATGTATACAAATCTCTTAGACCTGGCGGCCGTTTCATCATCGATGTAATGGGTAAGGAAATTCTAGCTAGAATCTATCAGGAGGCGGAATGGAGTGAGGGGGATTACGGCATTTATCTAGAGCGAAGAAAACCCATTGATGATTGGGGAAAGTTTCACAACGCCTGGATATTGATTGCCGAGGATGGCACAAAGCATGAATGGAATGTCACTCACTTCATCTACTCAGCCACAGAGCTTAAGTCGCTACTCAGGTCGGCTGGATTCTCAGATGTTCGAGCATATGGTGGTCTTGATGGAAGCACCTATGACAACACCGCAAGAAGACTAGCCGTTGTTGGTGTGAAAAAGGAATGAGATTGAGAGATGTTATTCTGCTATGATATATTGGTATGGTTGGTAGCTATTGGAGCAGCTATTACTCTAATCGAAGCTATGACACTGACGCTCCTATCTAGAACTGAAACATGGTGACAGGTACAGACAAATTGAATTGTAGTGAGCATTGATATTTCCACCGGACTTGGATTCTTCGCTTCTCTTTTCATTTACTACCTTGGATCGGGCTCAGCTATATGGACTGCCAGTCTTGCGGCTTTCGCGATTCTCATTGCGATGATTGTATCTCACATATGGAGACTTGATCAATACCTCTACAAGACTGAAGAGAGGTATGTCAAGAATACATCGATACTTATTTTGGATGTCATCAAACTTATCCTCTTGTTGGGAAGTTGCCTCCTCAGATATGGTCCACCAGTCCCCGTTCCTTTATGAACCTCATATTCAGTTTTCGAGTATATGTAGCCCTATTTTCAAGGGCGCTGACAGAGAAGAACTCTGACCCAAATTTTGGGTATGACTGTTCTAGCTCTATCTAGGTGAAACGAAACAGGGGGCAAAGAATGCGGTTTAACAAGTTAACCCTGGCTCGGGTCAAGTGCATATGGAAAAATCCACGCATAATATGATGACACCGGAAACCCTTTCTTGTTGTCTGTCTGAGAAGAGAGACTAAAGGAGTGAAGAGGATTGGCTACACAACCAACCGACACCTACCCCCTTGACCAGATGATCGATGTCGCCGCTGGACGGACCCGATCTGATCTTGTCCTGAAAAATGCATCAGTGGTCAACGTCTTTTCTGGAGATATAGTTGAAGGAGATGTTGCAATCCACCAGGGGTATATCGCTGGGATTGGAAAGTATCTTGGCAACAATACGGTTGATCTGAAAGGAAAGTATGTGGTGCCCTCATTCTTCGATGGCCATGTGCACGTGGAGTCATCCATGGTTATGCCACTCCAGTATGCCAGAGCTGTGGTGCCCCATGGTACGGGAGCTGTTGTTGCAGACCCGCATGAGATTGCCAATGTGCTAGGTCTTGAAGGGATCATGTATATGTCCAAGTCAATGAGGGGTGGACCGCTCGAGTTCTACATCATGCTACCATCTTGTGTACCATCCACTGATTTGGAAACAAATGGTGTGGCTCTGGACTTCTTGGACATCAAACCGCTCCTCTCCGAGCATTACGTATTGGGACTGGCTGAGGCAATGAACTACCCAGGTGTTGTCTTCAGAGACCCGGATATTCTTGAAAAGATCCGAGTGACACTATCAACGGGGAAAAGAATCGATGGTCATGCACCTGAGCTTGCAGGAATGGAGTTGAATGCATACGCTGCAGCAAGGATAACATCGGAGCATGAGTGTTATACCTTGGAGGAGGCGCAGACTAAACTTGCAGTGGGAATGCACATTCACATTAGAGAGGGGTCAACAGCTAAGAACTTGAAAGCACTGGCACCTCTTATCCAACCACATACCTCTTTGCTTTGTAGTTTTGTGACTGATGATCGTAACACATTGGATTTGCTTGAAAGAGGACATATTGACAGTCTGGTTCGCGATGCAGTATCTTATGGCGTGGATCCTGTCCACGCCATTCAAGTGGCCACCATTTCAACAGCTCGACACTACGGTCTGCAATATAGAGGAGCAATTGCGCCCGGCTACCATGCGGATATTGCAGTGCTTGACAATCTGAAGAACATCAATGTGCAAAGTGTGTACAAGAGCGGCCAGCTGGTAGCCTCGAAAGGGAAATTAATTTGGGAGATTGGAGAGCACGAACCGCCACGTCTCCGAAGATCAGTCAACATCTCGTGGTTAGATCCAGAAGACTTCCAAGTCAAGGCGCGCGGAGATAAAATGAATGTCATAGGCATTATACCCGGCCAGGTCATAACTGAACATCTTGTCGAAGAAACTAGGATCGAAGATGGACTAGCAATGCCTGACGTAGACCGCGACATAGCGAAGATTGCCATTATTGAAAGGCACAATGCATCCGATGTGACCGGCATAGGATTTGTGAAAGGACTTGGTATCAAGGAGGGGGCCATGGTCAGTTCCATAGCTCATGATAGTCACAACATAGTTGCGGTGGCAACCAACGACCGAGACCTCATCGCAGCTGCAGTTCAGATTGTGCGAATGCAAGGCGGGTTGGCTATAGTAAGAAACGAGAAGGTCATTGCGTCATTGCCGCTGCCTATTGCAGGTCTCATGTCAGATCAGCCTATAGAAGTGGTTAGTGAGAAGATTCAGGAACTGAAGGATGCGGCAAAGGCCATCGGTAGCACTCTCAATGAACCCTTCATGACAATGGCTTTCCTCTCATTGCCTGTGATTCCAAAACTTAAGATAACTGATAAGGGCCTAGTTGATGTTGATAGGTTTAGATTGATCGATCTGTTTGATACCCCGAAACGCTGAAGACAATTTGTGAAACGAGTTTCTTTTGTCACTCAAGACCAAGTCTGATCTTCGCATCTGCAATCTGACTGTGTTTCTTCCATCCCACATAGATACCTGCCAGAGACCCAAAGAATATCATTAGTGTGGCGATGCCAAATGCTCCAAGCAGAAAGGGAACAAGCCATGTTCCCGGGTAGGCTAATAGATTGAAGTAGAGTCCTCTGGCGAGGAGAAATGCCGCCTCAAGGAGTAGAAATCCAAGTAAAAACACACCCGAGCCTAGTTGTCTTTCATGAATGTAGATCTGCAAAGCCGTCTGAAGTATGATTGCAGACAATGCATTTCCGATGATATTGAGAATGACGATGGTGTCTCCACGTATAAAGAGAAACGGAATGGGTGAGGGAACTGATTGCCCCCAAGGATCAAAGTACTGAATCCAGAGCATGGCTAGGATAAAGAAGAGCTCGAAGACCATCATTAGAATAGCACCTAATCCAACGACCCTGAGGATAATGTTGTCCATTTTATCTGACCAATCGAAGTTGGTCAATTCCTGAAACGCTTTATTAAGGGGCTTCGCCCAACTACTTTCTGCAATACAATTTTCCTTGTCACAATGCACAATAGTAAGAAGCTTACCTCCATAGTCTCCAATCCTCGTATGCATGCACTCTTCGCAGATGAGATCACCGCATACATTACAAGAGGCCTTTGCTAGTGTGTCTGAGTGGTTAACACAGTTTCTGCTTTGACTAGGTCCTAGGACCGAGCTGGCACAGTACTCACAGCGATTAACCTTGTCTGTGTGCTCGACACTGACTCGTCCTCCACAAACAGGACATAGAATGTTCTCTGTATGATAGGCCATCAGTATCTCCTCCAGAACGAGTCGGCAGGAACCTCTCTCCTCTCCTGAGCTCTATCTCTTTCATACTGGCTCTCAATTTCTTTGACTCTGCGGTCATCCATCCAAGGCCGGCTTTCATTGCGAAGAGGAGTCTTCTCGACTTCGACCTTGCGACCCTCAAGCAAACCCTTCTCTCTTGCTTGTTCTAAAGACACAAAATCTGTCTTCCTGATGATTCTGATTGCTTCTATCGTCACTCCGATTAATCCTGCGTAGAAAAGAACTGGAACAATGACTATTGCTCCAAGCAGCATCACGAGGCCAACCAGAATGGGAATCGCGATAATAATGATTATGATGACAAGAATTGCTCCACAGCACTCATCGCCACCTCCACCACCACTTCCTCCTCCACCTCCACCACAACTACTCCCGCCGCCGGAACTCACACCTCCACCAGACTGGCCGAAAGCTGAGAATATCTGGAGGGACGCTCTAAACACCTTGGTCATTGCACTACCATAGGCTCCCAGAAACCGACGATACATACCGCCAACTTTTGAGAATCTTCCCCCAGCCTGGCCGAATAAGTCTTCAATTGGTAGGACTAGAGAAGTAGTTGTGACAGCTGGACGATATCTGCCCTCAAAGCAATTCTTGCAGAGATAGACAGTAGAGCCTTTCCAGCGGCT
>JBHLQS010000078.1:0-12616 GCA_048883405.1 Candidatus Thorarchaeota archaeon | reverse complement strand
ATTCTCAATGAATTTGAAGTAGTATTGTAGTGTCCACATGAATTTGGCAACTCTTTTGTCGTCGAGAACGGATGCGACAAACAGGTCCAAGTCCAATCTTGAAGCTTCCCTAGCACTCTTCCCACTCCCCGCAAGAAAGGCTTCAAAACTCTGCGCATTATCGACGCATGAACTGATAGTTCGTTCAGTCTTGCGCTTCTTCTTCATGAATGAAATGAAACCCTCCTGATCCATTATTGATAACCTCGGCTATCCTGGTGATAATCGCAACTGAATAAAAGCAATGGCTCTAACGCCATTGTAAGGGACAGGCTTTTGCATTGGTTTTGAAGAACTCATCGCCCATTGAGAGTAAGTAATGTGGTCAGTGGTATCGCAGCCGCATTGGCACTGATCTTCCCAATAATAGATGGTTTGTTGCTTGCCCAATATGGCACTACTTTGACACGCACTATTGAGGTCTCAAATGGTTTCATTGATGCTTTCAATACTGGGTTGCATTAGTCTATGAAGGTTCTAGCTCCTCTTTGTTAACGTGAACATTAATAATGCAAGCAATACCAAAACTCATCGGTTGCCATGACAAAGAAACCGAAGAAGAGTGAAACTTCTTCAAGGCGTCCAGTCAGTGCCATTGTCTTGGTTGAAGTCATACCTCGCGAACAGCACAACATCATGAAGTCAGCCAAGAGCGACCTAGAAAATATCTCTGGTGTGAAAGAAGTGTGGGGCGTTTTTGGCACCTGGGATCTAGCTGCCATTGTTGAAGCGGCGTCGTTTGAGGAACTGAAGGACAAAGTGATTGATGAGATTCGAGCCATTCCAGGCATTGGGAAAACTGAAACGCTACCTCGATTTATTCTATAATACTTAGCTAGGCACTAGGCCGGTCTTGAAGAAACTATCTATGTTAGTGAGCGCAAGGAGCGATAGCTATTGACCTCCTTGTGAAGCTTCCTCCTCTCTTAGTTTCTTCTTGAACAGCTTCATCACCACAGTTAGGGGTAGCTCATCTCTGAACTCAACCCACTTTGGTATTGCATAAGGTTTCACTTTTCCTCTCAGGAACTCGATGATGTCCTGTTCAGAGATCTTTCCTCTATACTCAGGCTTCAATTGGATGAACGCCTTCACCCTCTCGCTCCCTGGTCTCTCTGGGTCGGGTATGCCTATGACACCTGCGACATCAACTGCGTCGTGTTCATGCAAGATATCATCGATAATCCTGCTATACACCTTGTTGCCAGAAACATTGATCATGTCCTTGATTCTGTCTACAATCTTGAAATACCCATCACCGTCCATTTCCACAACGTCGCCCATTGGAAGCCAGCCACCTTCCCTGAGTCCACTGCCCGGAGTTGGCCAATAACCTCGCATAATCTGGGGCCCGCGTATCCATATCTCGCCACGATGACCGATAGGCAGCTCCTCCCCAGTATCGGGGTCTACTATCTTGATTTCTGTTTCAGGAATGGGAACTCCGACTCCCCTCTTTGTTTCCGCCATAAAGCCTGTGACCTTCGAAAGAGCTGAGATGTTTATTGTGACAACTCCGGATGTTTCGGTTGCACCATATCCTTCGCCCATAGGCACGCCCGCTTTTTTCTCGAACTCCTCAGCGAGGTCTGCGGGAAGCGCTGCTGCGCCTGAGAAATAGAAGATCTGTCCCTTGATCATATCCATCTTTGAGAATAGCAAATAGTGCGTTGGAACTGCAAACACCACAAATGGCCGATGCTGGTTAATCACTTCAACAATCTTTGGAATATCCCTCGAGTCCATCAAGTACATCTTGAGTCCCCATGAAATGCAGGAGTGCAATGCCCAGTGGCCATATGCATGGAAGATAGGTACGCATATCACACCCGCGCTCTTTCCGATGATGCCCTCCTTGAGCGGATCCATCATCCAATGCATAGTCTGCCTGACATTTGTAGTTATATTGTAATGAGTCAGCATCGTTCCCTTAGGCTGTCCTGTGGTGCCTCCTGTAAAAGGCAGAAGTGCAATGTCTTCTCTTGGATTAATTTTGACAGTTTCAGTATGTGGTTCGTGCCTCTGAATCAAGTCGTCCATGAGGTGATAGTTCTCGTCATCAATGATTTCCATAGCAGGATACTCGTAGTCGGGGAATAACTTGGTCGGTGCGTAGATTACCGTCTTGACATTTGTATCAGCTTTAACCTGGTTGACTCGTTCGATACGCCGATACGAGCAGACAACAATCTCCGTTTTGCTCTCACTGAGCTCATATCTCAGGTCGTCAGCCTTGTGTAGAATACTGAGAGGCACATGGATAGCGCCAATCTTCATGGCGGCATAATCGGCAATGATGAATTCCGGACACGACGGGAGCACAGTTGCAACGCAGTCCCCCTTCTTCACACCCAGTGCCACAAATGCTGATGCAAGCCTGTCCACTTTTTCCTTCAATTCGGGATAGGTCATTTCCTCATCAGCGTATTCACATGCAACCACATCCGGGAATTCTGTTGCTGTGTTTTCAAGGAACCTGTACACATTTACCTCTGGATATGGAGCCATTGAATGCTGGAGCTTGAATGGTCCTATCTGGTAGTTTTCAAGCCACGGTTTTTCTCCTACCACTTCCTTGGTTTCGAGAGTAGCAGCTTTCTTTGCTGTGCCACCGGAAGCCACCTGCGCCCTATGCTTGATCAATTCTTGGGCTTTAACCACATTTGCATGGACTGTATCGATAAGCCACTCCAGTCCAAGCTCTTGAAGCTTCTCGATCGTTGGTCTGCCTTGCTCATCCCAGCCGCGATATTTGTAGTATGCATCGAGAAGAATATCTAGATTCACAACCTGTCCCTCTGCTGGGCCTTCAGGCAATGGATCCTCAAGCAATCGTGGAGGGAGTGTGTCATCGGCCTGAGTGAATCCCTCTCTAAGAATATAGGCTCGTCCTAGATTGTAGATTCTTTCGCCTGTCTTACGGAACTCCTCTGGTGTAATGTCTACGCCCATCAAAGTGGACATTAGCTTTGCCCAGTCCTCGGCAGTGAGGACCATGCCCATGAATTTGCACCCTCCAATTGCATCAAAATTCCCAAGCGCATCTTCAAAGTTCTTCACGACTAAAGCGGTTTCAGGAGTTTCTTGGAGGGGGTCTCCAACATCTGCATCCTCCACAATCATGAATGGCATTGCAAGGAAAGCTGGACCCTCGATATATGCTGTAATGTGATCGCCGCCACGGTTGGCAACCGCGTAGGCTAATCCCGTCACCTTGGCTGCACGACTGTCATAGCCAGGCAGCTCGAGTCCCTTGACATTCATCGCAAATCGCTCCGATCCCTGACCTAGTTTCTCAGCCATCCTCTTTGTACCTTCGGCCAGCAGATCACCAATGCCTTCTCGTTTTCCAATTTTGTGAACGATGTCGACTATTAGTTGGGCGTTGCCCCAAGAGAAGTCCATGCCATCAATATCTGCATCCTTCAAAATTCCCCTCTGATAACATTCCATGGCAAATCCAACAGTGTTTCCTGCAGAAATCACGTCTATGCCATACTCGTTGCACAAGAAGTGAGCTAGGGTAATCGCCTCTAGGTTATCCACTCCGCACATGGTTCCAAACGATGACAGCGTTTCATACTCAGGTCCTTCACCCCTACTCTTGAATGGTCCTGATTTGATTTCAACAATCCTTCCGCAATGAATTGGACACGCAAAGCAAGGCTTTCGTTTCACCAAGATGCTTTCGTTAATCGCAGTCCCATTGATCATCTCTGCGTTCTCAAAGACTCCGGTCTGCCAATTCCTCGTAGGGATGCCACCTTTGACATTTACCAGGTCAACCATCGTGGCAGTGCCATAGACCTCAAGAGTCATCTTCAAGATGCTTTGATTCACCCAATCGAATCTCTTTTTGGCCTCGTCCTTGTATGCTTCGGGCTCGGCAATGGGAATCGTCATGGTTCCCTTAGACGCAATTGCCTTGAGATTCTTTGAGCCCATCACTGCACCCACGCCGCAACGACCCGCGGCTCGACCCCAGTTCTCCTCATCGCAGTCGTTCATGATAGCTGCGTACTTGACGAGGTTCTCGCCTGCAATGCCGATGCACGACACGTTGAATTTCTCACCATGCTTCTCTCTGAGTATCCTTGTGGTTTCTGAGGTGTTCTTTCCCCAGATTTCGGAAGCATCCACAAGTTCAGCTTTCCCATCCTCTGTGAGCAAATAGACTGGTTTTGGGGAAACGCCTTCAAATATAACTCCATCAAAACCCGACCGCTTGAAGTCTCTGCCCCAGAATCCTGCTGAGTTGGCGTGTCCCCATCCATTAGTGAGGGGTGCCTTTGTCACTACGCTATAACGACCCGTACTAGGCGAAGTGGTACCTGTCAAAGGTCCAGTCATGAAGATCAGTTTGTTCTCTGGTCCAAGCGGATCTATGCCAGGCGCTGTTTCTTCAAAGAGTATCTTGGTTGCTAACCCTGCGCCTCCTAGATACTTCCTCAGCGTTTCCTCATCGGGGAACTCCTCAGTTATGGCGGAAGTCGTCAAGTTGACCCTCAGAATCTTACCCATGTACCCATACATATCGAGGTTAGCCCCTAATCACAAAGCGGTGTTTGTACGGTTTTATAAGGCTGATGTTTGAAAGGGTCCCAGAGGAGCTAGGATGAAAGTCACCGTGAGATTCTATGCGACACTTAGAGATCTTACAAGCAAGAAGGCTCCGATTGACGTGGAATTGGATGAAGGTGCTACTGTTTCAAATCTTTTAGATGTGCTATTCCTAGATTCTGCAATCAAGCCCGCTATCGCTGATGAGAATCAGAACATCAGGTCTGATATCAGTATTCTGAGAAATGGGAGGGAGATAAGATTCTTGGATGGTGTTGATACAGAGCTTAGATCTGGGGATGAAATGTCATTTTTCCCCGTTGTTGCAGGCGGATGCCATTCTGAAGCTCAATTTATCAATCGGTTTACCTAGCAATTCGACTAGCAGAGAATCAAGGGAGTGATTGAAATTCCGAAATTGTTCTCAGATGAATGGTTAGAATTATACAAAGATGCACTCAATGCCAATGAAGCCTATGCGAAGGCTGCATCGTGGTGGACTGGTGATTTCATCTTCATCGTCAAGGCTAGTGGCAATTTGGATCATGATGTCATGGCCTATGTTGGACTGACCCATGGAAAATGCACAGGAGTCAAATCCATTTCCGGGGAGGATGAATACGAGATTGTCAAGCCCGACGAATCAGCAACTAGCGGAAAGCTTGCAGTGGAATACACCTATGAAGCCAACTATGATGCTTGGGTGGACATTCTGAAGGGCGAGTTAGATCCTATCCGTGGTCTTCTGAGTGGAAAGGCAAAGGTCGTGGGTGAGATGGCAAAGATTCTCAAAGCGACGGATGCCGCCAAGGAGCTTGTACGTACTGCTGGGATGGTCGACACTGAATACTTCTAGCTGGATAAGGTGATGCAATGTGGATGAATCAGCACAGGAAACTTTGTTTCTCACATTCAAGACTGTGATTGAAGATGTCATTGCAGACAAGCGAAAGAATCCAAAGAACACCAAGACGCTAGACGAGTTTCAGGCGAGAATAAACATTGGCTTGCATGTTGAAGAGGATTTCATCCTTTGGGTAAACTTGGTCGCTGATGCGGGGAAATATGGCCTCAATAGAGGAACATTGGATGAGTTCGATTTGGAGCTAATAGCTGATCCAGAGGATCTAATGTACTTCACAAATGGGCAATATTCCACAATCAAGATGATGACATCGAAGAACAGGTTTGGCAATAGGCGGCTGCGATACAAAGGCGGTACCACTGGCCGCAATATGGGAAAGCTTCTGAAGCTTCCAAAAATTCTGGTCTTGGATAAGAAATAAAATAATGGAATGAAGACTCATTCTGAAAGGCTTTGTGCTTCGATAACAAGACCTTTGATGTGAAGCCACCTCTGCCAGCATAGGGGTAGGTCATGGCAAAGAAGAAGACATATTGGTTGCAAGCTTACAAAGAAGTGGTGGAATGTAGAAAGCAAGGACCTGACTTCAAGCTGATTGAATATCTAGATATAATCCCCAAGGGTCCTGTTCTCGACCTAGGTATGGGTCGTGGTCGTCACGCGCTCTTCTTTGCCAAGCTAGGAAGAGCGGTTGAGGGTGTTGATACATCGAAGTTCTCGAAAGGGCTCCCCGAGATTATCGAAGCTGAAGGCCTTGAATTTGTCTATCACAAAATGAACCTAAGAGATTTTGAATTCCCAACGCGAAAGTATGCACTAATTGTAGCGGCGAAGATTCTGCAGCTCTTTCAGAAGCCAGACATCGAGATGATTGCTGACAGGATGCAGGCTGCCTTGAAACCTAAGGGTGTCATCTATGTCTATACCTACTCAGTTGAGGATCTTCAATACATCCAAAACCGGGACAAGATAGAGGAAGTCGAGAAGAACACCTTTTATCATGCAAATTACAATCTTCACTTCCACTTCTTCTCAAAGGAAGAGATTCTCGGGTTATTTCAAAAACTGAAACTGCATCACTACACTGAGGGACTTGTCTTTGACCGGTCGCCACGCAGGTCAAGACTGAATGGTGTTATCCAATACATTGGACAAAGAATGAGATGAGTGTAGGGCTGAAATGAAATCTGCCTGATTATTCTGAGTACTTATATTGATGCATCCTATTTCTAGCTCGAATCAAGCAAGGATGTAATTAGATGGCAAACTCGAGAATAATCCTAAGAATTAGCTACTGGATTGGAGCTGTTCTTGACCTTCTCCTAGGCATAATGATGATTTTTCCTCAGATATTTGCTCTGGTCGCTGGGATTTCTGGGTTCAGTCCTGGAACAGATTACCATTATGCAGGTATATTGGCAGGCGCTTTGTTGATAGGATGGGCAGTCTTATTGACATGGGCAGACAGAAAGCCCTTCGAGCGAAAAGATGTTTTCCTGATCACTATTTGCCCCGTTCTTATGGGACTGATAATCAACGACATTATTGGCCTTGCCAATGGCTTCCTTCTTTTTGCCTCAACAATGCTCTTCCTTGGCATTAAGTTCTTTCTTGTCATTCTCTTTGCTCTGAGCTATCTCAAGGGCAAGGAACTCTCAAGCTTGCCTCCTAATTGAATAAAACTCGAGAATCCTAGGAATAGCTTAAGAAGAAGTGATTTCAGAGCGCAAATTTTCAATATGTAACTAAATACTATATAATTGGCTTCAAAATATGCCCTTTCATATATTATGGAGTTTCAAGAAATCACATTTTGAAAAGCTAAGCTAATTAGCCAAAGTATGTTAGTTTTCCATAGGTACCTTCTGTTACAAGGGGTGTAATATCTGTTGGACGGTGGCGAAGAAAAGGAAAGGGTGATCTCCGTAAAGTGTTGTATCCCCCGAAAAATGTCTTCATGCACAGATGATGAGCTGCGGCTCAGTTTTGTCACATTGAAGAATGCGATTATGAACATCACTGTCTGTTCGAAAAGAATCGAGCGTGAGCTCAAGAAGAGAGGTACTTCAACAAGCATGTTTAAAGCTATACGAGAGAGGCCAATTCCCGACACTATCGAATTGGCCGCTATTGTGGATTAGATGTGAAATACTAGATCTTCATCTTGCCATTCGCAGGGAGAGGCCCAAATTAGAAGCGATATTATTGGATCGTTTGACCAGTCGGAATGGGAGTTCTTTTGCGTCAACCGCCCGCTGTGAAATGGTGCTCTTCACATCCTGGGGATAGTCTGAGATAATTGACCAGTCGAGTTTTCGAAATGTATCGATTTGGGGGCACACAATATGTGTCTTCAGAAGATAGAAATGCACCTTTGGATGCAACTCTCCTGTTCTCTAGGCTAACGAAACAACGTGAGTAGAAGATGAAGCAAAGAATAATCAATGGCATATTACTCCGAATAGGATATCCAAGAATTAGAGGCATTATTGCAAAACAGAAGTCGGTTTCCAGAATCCCCGATGTATTGACTCCAACATCAAACTCACCCACCAGATTTGAGATTCCTCTTGAAGCCATTAAGATGATGAAAGAACGTAAAGACTTCGAGATGAAACAGACATTTCCGATGAGAAGAATGTTCTCCATCATGAGGAATATCAATTTGACAATCGATTCACTTCATGAAAATCCTGCCCACCCGGTGAACGGAGCCTCTGGCGACTTCATTGACCAGCTGAAAGAATTTGCCTACTCACAAGGCGTGGACATAATTCGCTTTACTAAGTTGCCACAAGATTTGATCTTTCAAGAGTTTGGTGTATTATTCGATAATGCGATAGTCTTGGCCATGGAGATGAGTCAAGAGAAGATAGACCAAGCCCCCAGTCAGGTCACATTCAAGATGGTCTTCGATACATATGACAGCCTTGGAATTGCAGCGAATAGAATTGCGGCTTTTCTGCGAGAGCAAGGCTATGCGGCTCAAGCAGATCATCCATTGGGTGGAACAGCTTTATACCCGCCTCTAGCGCAAAAGGCCGGAATTGGATATGTGGGAAAGCATGGCCTCTTGATTACTCCCAAGTTTGGCCCAAGAGTTCGACTTGCGGCAGTTTACACCAGCATAAAGAGTCTGCCTGACTCCAAAGAAAACAATCATAGTTGGATCGAAGAATACTGCAAGATTTGTGGGCGTTGCATCCAAGAATGTCCACCTCAAGCTATCCTTCAGGAGACCTTGGTGCATGATTCGGGTCTTAGAACGGATATCATTCAACGGTCATGTTTCGAGTATTTTGTGGAGTTCTATGGTTGTTCAGTATGTATCAAGGTATGTCCGTTTTCAAAAGGGCCGGAAGCATATGAAAGATTGAAGAAAGCAGTTCAGAAGCAATCTTGATCATTAATGCAAGAACCAATTGGGGTTCTAGAAGCTCAATTTGTCGAGAGATATTCATGAGCCCTTTTAGGCTGGTATTGCATTCCTTTTCAACTCAGAGAGTCATCCAGTTTGAAATCCAGCACCTGCTAAATTCACGATACAGACATGCCAGTTATGAGATTCAGGCAATATATATGAAAGCTACCGATTGCAATAGAATGCCCACTCGAGTTAATGGTGTTGACCTTGGACACAGGCACTGAGAATGCGGAACGAAAATCTAGAGAGATTCTCTCAAAGATGACATTGAAAGAGAAATTCCAGATGTTGACGAGTCCGGGTTTTCGACGCTTGTATTCAACCAAGCCAATCAAGCGTCTTGGTCTCCCTTCGTTCAGAATGACAGATGGGCCGCTTGGCATTGCATTCCATTCAGGTGGGTTCAAACGCTGCACAAGATTTCCTGCAACGATTTCAGTTGCGGCAACATGGAATAGGTCACTAGCGAATGAGCTGGGCGTAGCTATGGCTGAAGAGATTCTCTCCATCAATCGACACTTGTTGCTAGCTCCGGGCATCAACATCGCTAGAACGCCGCTGAACGGGAGGACTTTCGAATACTATAGCGAAGACCCCTATCTGACAAAAGAACTTGCTATTCAACTCGTTAGGGGAGTGCAGAGCAAAGGTGTTGGAGCCTGCATAAAACACTACGCAGCGAATAATCAAGAAACTGACAGAAGATCATCCAACTCAGTGATAGATGAGAGAACTCTGCATGAAATATACCTTAGAGCGTTTCGCGAGGTTGTTACAGTAGGCGACGCATGGTCAGTCATGGGAAGCTACAACAAAGTGAATGGGGTCTATGCTTGTGAGAATCCGTATCTCATTCGCGAGGTCCTCATGAATAGATGGGGATTCAAGGGATTCGTAGTGACAGATTGGTTTGCTACGCGAGGGTATGAAACCACTGAGGGGTGTATCAACGCGGGCTTGTCATTGGAGATGCCTGTTCCCTCCAGGTACAAACAGAAGGCATTGTTGAAGGCATTCAACGAGGGCAAATTCTCAGAGGAAACCTTGGATGAATTGGTATTTCGTGTTTTGCGAGTGATGCACTTGGCCGGGGTGTTCGAAGAAAGGGACGCAATTTCCAAAGGGTCAAGGAATACACGCGAGCACCAGATGCTATCTCGGAGAATTGCAGAAGAAGGAATGGTTCTCCTGAAGAATGAAGGTCGAATATTACCATTACGCCTTGAAGACATTGACACAATTGCGCTGATTGGTCCCAATCTGAAGAAGAGATTTGGTAGGATATTATACGGAGGGTCGTCTGCCGTCTGGCCGCCGTATGAGATCTCGCCTTTGAAAGGCATGCAGGAGAAGCTTGTGCGTAAAGCCCGAATTGTGAAAGACGCCTCAACTGCAGATGCAGCTATTGTTTTCGTTGGATTGAATCATGACAAAGGTCAGGACACTGAAACATATGACCGTGGAGAGCTTGGACTCCCCGAAGCCCAAGTTCAACTGATAAATGAAACAGCTAAAGACAATCCAAATACTGTCGTTGTGATAATTGCAGGCAGCCCCATCGCAATGAATGCCTGGCTCGAAAATGTGCCTGTAGTTCTCATTGCATGGTATTCCGGAATGGAAGGGGGAAGAGCAATTGCCAGAATGCTCTTTGGTGATGCGTTTCCGTCAGGCAAACTTCCTGTCACCTTTCCAAAGAAGCTAGCCGATTCACCTGCCCATAGCACAGGAAACCCAAAGAACTACCCTGGCGATGAAGAGAAGAATGTATACTATGATGAAGGAATCCTCGTAGGCTATCGCTGGTTTGATAAAAAGGAGATAGAACCACTGTTCCCATTTGGCTATGGTCTAGGCTATTCTTCATTCGAGATTAGTGATGTTCACCTTCTAGACGACAAGATGACAAGTGTGGATGATACGATTAGAATTGAAGTGGTTTTGGAGAACGTCGGCGAAAAGGATGGAGCCGAGGTCATCCAGCTATACTGTCATGACACAGAGAGCTCCGTTGTGAGACCAGTCCAAGAACTCGTAGGATTTGAGAAAGTGGTCTTGCAGCCTGGTGAGAGGAAGTCGGTTCCAGTCTTAATAGAAGCAAAGGATTTCATGTTCTATGATGTCGACAGGCATGATTGGCTTCTTGAACCAGGAGAGTTCGAGCTGCGAGTCGGAACCTCCAGCAGAGATATCTTCTCTAGTTTGAAGACATACTTCTGATGTTTCGCTCCTTGGCATAGACCAATAGAATGCCATCGCCTAACTTGTCCTTAACTCTCTTCCCTCTCTCTTGCAGAGTATCTGAAGGACGTTCCTACCTGTATAGATGCTTCCAGGCACACCTCCGCCCGGAAGAACCCAGTGGCCAGCCATATAGAAGTTCTCTAAGCCAGGGAGCGTTCGAGGAATCATCTCGGTCAATGTGTTCTTTGTCAAAAGCCACCCCATTGGAGATCCCTTGTCGTTCAGGGTGTATCTCCAATAGGTGTATGGAGTTGCGACATCTATCAACTCGATTTGAGAAGCTATTCCAGGATAATGCACCTCGAGTCGCTTGATTATCTCTTGTGCAATCTGGTTCTTGACATCTTTATACTCATCATGATTTTGTCGGAGGTTGTGCCAGTACTCCCATTCGGTTTCCAACATGACCTGGATGACCGTTTTTCCTTCAGGAGCAAACGCATCGCCATAGTTCATGACCCTCAATGGTAGACATGTGATTGAGCGCCCAGCGTACTCGAGTGGTTCCTTCATTACGAACATTGTGAATGGTGCTTCTGCCTCAAACTCCCTGTTTACCCCCAAAGAAACTGCTACCATTGGATCATAAGGCTTCCATGTGTCAAAGCGTTTCTTGATTTTATCATCGACATAGCTGCCGCCTAACAAGTCAAAGATAGTGCTTCTGCCATCGGCAGCAGACACAACGACATCCGCTCTATGCTCATCCCCATTTGAGAGTACTACACCGACTGCGACATCATCCTCGACCAGTATCTTCTCAACCTTCGACCTGTATTGAATCTCGCCACCCAACGACTCATACTTCTTCGCTATGGATTCTACGAACTCGTGACAGCCTCCATTGAGTAGGCCCAGGTGTCCCCCAGCAACCGTAGCCATGATCATAATCACGAACCAGAACGACACGTCAGGGGAGAAGAGGTTCTTGAATAAAGTCCTCAGAAATGGATCCTTATAGTATTCGGAATACCCAGCCGCAGTCTTGGACCACTTCCCCACGAAGTATTTCATGAAGCTACGCATATTCCACATGTCTTTCAATGAGTCAAAGCGACCTCTCAGCTCCGGTGGCGCTGTGCTCATGCCCAGGTCGGTCAATAGAGGAGAGTCCTTCATCCAATCAACCTCCTTTATGAACGCCCGAATCTCATCAGCGTCCTCAGGAGAGATCTCAATGAGGTCTCGCTCGAGTCTATCGAGGTCCATTGTGAATTCAACGACCTTTGACCCAGTTTCATCCACGAACCGCATGTACTTGGTCATGTCCCCTATCTTATATGATCCGACTGCACCTATCTCATTGTACACGTCATAAATCGGTGTACCCGGTTTGTGGCAGATAAGGAAGTGAATGCCACCATCAATCAGGTACTCCCCTCTTCTCCAGACAGCGGCGACTCCGCCCGGCTTTGAGTGATGCTCAAAAATCTTGCTCACGTAGCCATTCATCTGCGCATAACAGCCTGTAGAGAGGCCTCCTA
>JBHLQS010000077.1:0-12660 GCA_048883405.1 Candidatus Thorarchaeota archaeon | reverse complement strand
TTTGACCGATGAGAAATTAACTCTCAACGAATTTCACAAAAAACTAGGCGCAAAGACCAATGGTGGCGTCTGGGGCGTTCTAGACAATGCTAATCCATCAGATGCCGAACTTGAAGATGCTCTTGAAATGGCCTACACATCTCGCTATCACTGGAAGCAAGTAGGCACACTGACAAATGATGTTCGAGCAGTCTACATGATTTCACGTGTCTTCTCTCATATGAAGAATGGGGAACAGGCTGTTAGATATGCAGACATGATGCATGATCTGGCAAAGAAGGCGGAGAAGGAAGATGCTGACAACTGGGCCAGTTTTGACTTGCCATTCGTATACGAGGCAATCGCTAAGGCCCATGCTGCAGCAGGCAACAATGATGAATGTAAGAAATATACAAAGATGTCCCAGGAGCTCATCGACAAACTTGAGGACAAACAAGACCGCGAGATTTGTCAGGGCGAGCTCGACAAGGTCAAGTGCTAAGTTAAGCACAAGTTGCTTCAGAGGAGCTGCTTAAAGCAGGAATGCGATGTATGTACATCTAGGTGAGATGGCATTGCGTTCATTCCCTTTTATACAGACTAGTGTGTTCACTGATGATCGATATAGTTTCGGTGGAAATCAACTCGCTACATTTTGGAGTTCTGAACGGAATATGGACCTGACAAATGAAGAAATGCAGGGCATGGCTCTGGAATTCAATTTCTCTGAAACAACATTCATACTGTCTTCTGAGGAGTCCAATTGCGCTGCAAAGGTGCGCATCTTCACTCCTGGAGCCGAGATACCTTTTGCTGGACACCCGACTCTCGGCACTGCGTTTGTTATGAAGCATAAGGGTCTCATATCAGAGGAGATTAAGACCGCCAATCTAGAGCTAGGTATTGGTCCTACTCCTATAGAGTTTCTCTCAAGTGATACAGTCCTAATGCGACAGAGTAGACCAGAGTTTCTTGCTGAATTCCACGACATTGAGGCAATCGCCAAGGCAGTTCAGGTCAATGCTGATGACATCTTGAATACTAGCCCACTTCAATGGGTTTCAACTGGATTCCCCTTTTTGATTGTACAATTGAAGAGCCTGAAAGCTGTACAATCAGCAGAACCTAGCCCAAATGAGATCATAAATACATTATCTGGCAACTTGAGTCAGGAGGTTGTTATCTTCTCAACCGAGACAGTCCATGAGGACTCTTCTGTCCATGCACGGATGTTTGCACCTGGCGTTGGAGTCTTGGAGGATCCAGCGACGGGAAGTGCTGCAGGGCCGCTAGGTGCCTATGTCCGTAAATATGATGTTCAGAGAGGGACCGACCTTGCCGAGCCCGTGGTCATTGAACAGGGATTTGAAATACGGCGGCCAAGCAATTTAATCTCGCAGGTTGTCGCGGGCGCAGACTTCGAAGAGATGGAAGTTTCAGGAAAAGTCAAGCTTGTCGCAGAAGGTAATTTCTTCCTCTAGTCTGTTTTTCAACTGAAAAATGGGATGGTGGAAGAGCCCATCTGGGCACTTCCAAAATATCCATCCGATTATTGTTCGTGTACTTCTCCTACCTGTGCCTGAGCCTTCAATGCCTCGAAATCAGGGTCAATGTTAGTCGAATACAGAATCCAAGCTGAAATAAGCAGGAATGGCGCGAAGATTGGTCCCCACCACAGGTAACCGAACAGCTCACTGCCTGTACTGGCTACTGAGAAGCTCATGAGACCACCAAGAGCCAAGGCAGTCATGGCCTGGAATATATTCAGTGGTACACCCTTAAAGCCCTCATACATTCCTGCACGACCCTTTCCGGTCCTTAGTTCGTCAACATGTGCGATGTCAGCCGGAACAATGTAGCTCATTAGATACCACACAGCCATACAAGCCGCCAGAGGAATGAAGTAAAGGAAGGCCACAAAGACATTTGAGATTACGCCTGCAAGCCAACCAACAACTGGCGTCATCGCCATCAGAAAGGCAAGGATGACCATGGAGTATAATAACAGGCGGCCTTTGCCAACCTTATGAATCATTTTGACCCACAAGTAAAGAAAGATGATGATCGAGACAAGAAGGCCAATTGCAGGAGGTAGCAAAAGATCCATTGAGTTCAGAAGTAGTACACTCTGAGAGTAGCCCACAATTTGAGTTGTTATTGCTGAAAAGCTGAACGACAGAAATCCTGAGATGAATACCCACCTCACGTATACAGGATTCTCCAACACTGTCTTCGTTTCTTCCCTCATGCTCCTCCTTGTAGGCACTAGGCCGGGTTTTTCCCTGACGAAAGCTATCGATGGCAGGTAGAACAAAACAGTGATGATTGCGAAAGCCAGGACTATCATAAATCCGATTGAACTCAAGCCTGGAGGTGCAGCCACAAAGAACAACGGGGTAACGAATCCAATAACCACTCCAAGTCCATTAGCAATCCAATTTGCCGTGTTCTGCATGCTTGACACCAAAGGACGTTCATCCTCATCAGTTATCTCAGGCAACCAAGCCTGAAACGCCGTGAGAAGGAATGCGTAAAAGAACTTGAAAGCACAAATGAAGAACAGGTAATACCCAAAAATGACATACTCTAAAGCTAGGTCCGCAGTGTCAAGAAACCAATTGGGCACAAAGAGCAGGAATCCGGTAATTGCCAGTCCTGGTGCTCCAATGATGACGTAGGGCTTTCTTCGCCCCCATCTGGTTTCAGTCCTATCACTCAAAAAGCCTATGCCCCAATGTGTTAGACCAATGACAACATAGGATGCAGCCAGTGCTATTCCATCAAGAAACCAGTTTAGCTCAAAAACAGTCCCATATATCCAGAATGCAGTGAGGCCAGTTAGAGTCAATAGAAACGATGACCCAAAACGTCCCATTCCGTATGAGACTTTCTTATAGAACGGAAGCATTCACAAATCTCCTCCATATGAATCCTAAGCACGAATTCTGTAGGAGCGGCACCTTAAATCTCTTCAAGCTCCCTATTATTCAAACGGCGATGAGGGAGCAATCTGGCAATTAGGACTTATGACAATGAAGAGCTTACGATAAAACTCACCGGAGAAAGCGTTGAGGCACTTATGAGGAGGTTGGTTGCGCGCTATCAAACCGTATATTCTCGCGTTTGGGAGAGTGATGGGTTCAAGATCGAATACTATGTTGGGTATAAACAAGAGCAACGAACATTCATACCTATTGTCATAACAGTTGAGAAAGGCCCAGCGGATGATGAATGCAGCTTCAGGTTCTTTGGACCAAGGTGGGAAGTAGAACCAGTAGAAAGAGAAATTGACATGGCCAAGCATCCAGAGAATTGGGGTAGTTGTTACTTCTGCGGTGCCAGCTATTACTACTATCAATCGAAGATTCTGGAAGGGCGAAGAGTTGTATGCCAGAATTGCGGCAAGGAATTCAAGCTTGACGCTGACTAATCCCCATGCATCTATTTCCTGACATCCTGGTCCCGATACTTCTCCGGATCTGCATCAAATGTCTGCTTGCAATTACGCGAGCAGAAATAATACCGCTTCCCATCAAAGTCGCTGAACATCTCTGCCTTGGCCACATCCACATCCATTTTGCAGATAGGGTCAACTGCGACCTTTGGACTCTCTTCTACCGTATTCGTCACCTCCTCATAATCTGCAGGATTCCCATCAAATGTATCCTTGCAGTATTGGTTGCAGAAGTAATACCTCTTGCCCTTATAGTCGCTGAATAGGTCTGCCGTATCTATCTCTACTTCCATTTTGCAGATTGGGTCAATAGCGACTCTTCCTTCCTGATAAGCAGCTGGGGGGGCAGTCGTAATCTTCTGAGCCACATGCTCAGGTTCGAATCGATTTAGAGTCAAAGCATTGGTGACAACACTAACACTTGACAATGCCATTGCCAATCCAGCGAATTCCGGGCGCAATATCAGGTTCAGTGATGGAAACAGAACTCCAGCTGCAATTGGCAGAAGTGCCATATTATAGATTAGTGCCCAAAAGAACCCTTGCTTTATCTTGGACATAGTCTTACTACCAAGTTGAATCCCAGTGACTACATCGAGCAGATCATCCTTGACCAGGACAATGTCACCCGTTTCAACAGACACATCTGTTCCAGATCCCAAGGCAATGCCCACATTGGCTTGAGCCAACGCCACAGCGTCATTTACTCCATCTCCAGCCATAGCAACGGTAAGCCCACGGTCCTGCAACTCTTTGATTTTCTCAGCTTTGTCAGCTGGCAAAACCTCCGCTAGTACTTTGTCTATACCAACGGTGTCTGCAATTGCTCGTGCTGTCGATTCCTTATCGCCTGTAATCATCCAGACTTCAATACCCATTTTCTGGAGTTTCTCAATTGCTCGGACTGAGGTTTCTTTTAGTTTGTCAGCTATTGCAACCAGTGCCAGCATCTTGCCATCAACTGCCGCAAAGATTGTCGTCTTTCCTTTTTCCTGCAGCATACGACCCTCTGCTTCTACATCCCCAATATCCACTGAATTCTCTCTCATGAATTCGTCGCTGCCCACGAGAATGATATGTCCCTCAACAAAGGCCTGCACTCCTCTTCCAGTCGTAGATACAAAATCAGATGCTCCCGGTATGTCGATGTCAAGTTCCTCGGTGTATCTGACTATTGCCTCGCCGAGAGGATGTTCGCTGTTCTCCTCAACCGATGATATGAGCCGCAGAGCTTCGCCATCACTATAGTCGCCGTATGTCAATAATTCAGTCACCGTTGGCCTTCCAATAGTGAGAGTGCCTGTTTTGTCAAACACCATGGCGTCGATAGTCGGGATGACTTCGAGACTCTCCCCTGCTTTTATCAGAATCCCATGCTGTGCTCCCTTTCCTAGACCCACCATAATCGCTGTTGGAGTAGCCAGGCCCAATGCACATGGACACGCAGCTACTAGCACCGCAATACTAAAGGTCAGGGCTTGTGTCCATTCAACGAATTCGCCGGAAATTGGATCAGTAATATTCAGGACAGGGGAAATGTAGAGCCAAAACACGAATGTTGCAATAGCCAACATAATGACAACTGGCGTGAATTTGCTCGCGATCGCGTCAGCTTTTCTTTGTATTGGAGGTTTGTTCGTTTGAGCTTCTTCAACGAGTTTGACAATCTGTGATAGTACTGTGTCTTTGCCTACCTTCGTAGCCCTGACTCGGAGAACACCATTCTTATTGATGGTTGCACCCACTACAGAGTCTCCAACCTTCTTCTTAACTGGCTCTGGTTCTCCTGTTATCATTGACTCATCTACTCGTGACTGACCATCAATGACTTCCCCATCCACGGGGACTTTATCACCTGGTCTAATGAGCACAACATCTCCCACTTCAACATCCTCAATTGGCAGCAGATGTTCCTCACCATCGCGTATTATTGTGGCTACTTTTGCCTGTAGATCCAGCAAGCTTCGCATTGCTTTCGATGTGCGTCCTTTAGCGATTGCCTCCAAGGTTCGCCCGAGAAGGATGAAGCTGAGCAATAGAACAGCAGAGTCATAGAATGGCGAGTAGATATTCCATTGTGGTAGAAAGGTAGTTGCAACAGAGTAGAAATATGCGGCACTTGTGCCCAGCATAATGAGGGTGTCCATGTTTGTTGTCAAATGCCTCGCAGCTTTGAGAGCTGACTTGTAGAATGGATAACCTGCGACGAATTGTACTGGCGTGGCCAGAAGAAACATTACAAATTTCCTCACTTCTTCCGTTGGCAGCCATGACGATAGCACCTGAAAATGGATTAGCACAACTGGAATAGTCAGCAAAACCGAAAAAACAAGAAGCGCAGAATAGTATCGGATTTCTTTCTCTCTGGCCAAGGATTCGCGATCTGCTTCGATGCCTTCAGCTTCCTCCACCTTCACTTCGATTTCCTGAAGAGCCCTTTTAACAGTCTTATACGTGACCTGATCATCGTCATATTCTATCAGCAGGCGGTTTGTTTCCTTGAACGCGCGAGCAGTGATAACGCCATCCAAACCATCTAAGGTTTCAATAATTCTTTTCCAATCCAATGTTGAGGAAGTTCCACTAATTGTCATTGACATTGTTGACCTTCGTGCACGATAACCAGTTGACTCAACAGCTTTCTCCAATGTCATTCTGTCAACTGCTTGAGGCTCATATTCAACAACCGCCTTTTCGTCAAGCAAGCTCACACTGGCTCGGATCACTCCGTCCTGACCTGTCAAAGCGTTCTCAATCTTCGCAACACATGACGCACAATGCATTCCCTCAATACGCATGGACATTCTCGATGCTTTTTCTTCTGTTTCGGCTTTCTGACTCATATCCTATCACCCCTTTTCTCCATGACTATGATCAGCTATGATCTCGTGCTTGTAGGCTCTGGCACAGTGAACACAGCAGAACCCGAGCTTCACTCCATCTACCTCTTCATAATGTGCACCATCATAGACCTTAGCTCCGCAACTAGCACAGGTTTCCAGGGAAGGTTCCAATGCTGATGCTGTCATCGCGGAGAATCGCTTGAATAGGCGTTCAGTGAATTTTCTGCCTTTTCTCGTTAGGGTGTAGACAATCTTTGGTCTGTTCCCCGTTGATTTTTCGGCCTTACTCACAAGGCCCATTGATTCCAGCTTCTGAAGAAATGGGTAAAGAGTTCCAGCACTGAGTTTGTTTCCAGTTCGATTCATGAAAGCCCTCATTATGCCATAGCCGTGAATTGGTCCTTCATTCAGTAAGAGGACTATATAGAATTGTGAGAAGTCTGAGAGAATCTCTGCCATCTCAGGTGTTGAGGGCTGCTGCGTTTCACCCCTTGAACTCATTTCTATCACATCTCGCGATTATCCGTGGGGATATATCTGACACGATATATATCGGGTACGATATATATACATTATGATGTGGGCGTTCTTAAGCTGAATAAAATGCGATGCCCTCGAGCTAATTAGCCAACGAATTTGTCAGACTCTTTTCCAGCTTCGGCCTCCGACATCATGCGAAGAAGTTCCTCAAATGTATCAAGGATGTTCTCGCCTGTCTTTGCACTAGTTTCCCTGAAGATAGCAGGAACTTCCAGCTTGTCAATGAAGTACTCCATGAATTTCTTACCTTCTTCAGCGGTCACTATCTTATCTGCTTCCCGCAAAGGCCGAAGATCGATTTTGTTCCCTACAATAACTGTGGGAGGCAGGGGGCCCATATTCTTGAACGCTTCAACCAACCACTTGGAGGCATTGTCAAAGGAGTCTCGATCGACAACAGAATAGACAAGCACAATCCCGTTGCATCCGTGATAATAGTGACCCCGAACCTTCTCAAAGGTCGGTTGGCCTGCCAAGTCCCAGATGATGAATTTCACGACATTCTCGCCAAAGATAACTTTCTTGGTCGCAAGGTCAACCCCTATTGTTGCAAGGTGGCCCTCAATGAAGTCATCTCCCAGATAATTGCGACGTATGGATGTTTTCCCAACTGCTCCGTCACCGATTAGAACCGCTTTGTAGATTAGGCTTCCGTTATCCTGGTCTCGCAATTATCACATCTCCATGCTCGTCAACGCATCGCCCTTATAAAGCGCTCTCGGGTCCTCCCTAGGAATTGCTGAAAAATTGTAGTTGCAACACATAAGATAAGGTTAGTGCTATTATGCCAATTAGATGTTCAATTCAGATTTTTGTTTCAGGACTTGTCCCTCTTACTTCTGCCGCTTCAGGAATATTGACCTCCCCAGTTTCACTCATCAGGCTGATGAGTTCGCTGAAAGAATCCTGAACTCCCTCTCCAGTAAGTGCTGATGTTTCTCTGAATGATGTTGGAACTTCCATCCGCTCACGATAGAAATTGGCGAATCTGATACCCTCCTCAGTGGAAATCATGGATTCATCATGATCAGTGGGACGGAGATCTACCTTATTTGCTATCACAATTGTTGGAGGCAGACTACCCATATACCTGTAAGCCTCAACCAGCCACTTGGTGGCATTGTCGAATGACTTCCTATCTACAACTGAATAGACGAGAAAAATCCCGTTTGCTCCTTGATAATAGTGACGCCTTACCCTTTCAAAGGATGGTTGACCCGCCAGGTCCCAAATGATGAACTTGACAGTGCCGGTTTCATAGTCGATTGTCTTCTGGGCAAAGTCGACGCCAATTGTAGGAAGATGCCCTTCCATGAAGTCCTCGCCGAGATAATTTCTCTTGAGACTTGTCTTCCCGACGGCTCCGTCGCCTATGAGGACCGCCTTATACCAACGTGTCCATCGGGAATCGCTCATTCTCAAACTCTCCTAGGAATTAGATACTGTAACAATGACCCAAGTCTCTAGTTCCACACACTACGTATCCACAAATTGCTTTGCATTTATGCACATAATTCTTTTCGTAAGAAGAGCGATACTTCATATTTGATTCAAAATTGGCGATTTTGCCTCTTTTGGACGCACTTTTTCGATTTTTAGTTGCTCAGCTCCATGAAAATCAGCAAAATCCTTCAAACCTTCGACTAATCTTATGATTCCATCATCTGTTTTCCAGAAGTCAGATTCCAGATAAAGTGACTTCAGTTCTAGCACACCTTCTTTTCGATGAGCCTTTGCATCAACACGACCAACAAGATTGGTGCCATCAAGTAGCGGAAGCGCGAAGTAGCCATACTTGCGCTTGTCGGCCGGCGTGTAGCATTCAAGGGCGTATTCAAAGTCCCAGATCTTCTTCGGATAATGGCGTTCCCGAATGATATTATCAAATGGACTCAGGAATTTTACTGGCGCATTGTAGTCGTCTTGATTGGATGCCTTACTAAGTCGACGGAAGTTCTTCTTGAGTACGAAGTAGCGATCTTTCAGAGTTGGGATCGAAACCTCTTCAATTACTCCATCTCGAACGAACTCCTCTAGGTACTCTTCAACAGCTGCGGCTTTGTTTTTCCAGAATACTCGAGATGGCATCCGCCCCATATAGGTTCGAACATCTTCTTGACTCCCCAGACCTAGGGATGCCAATGTCGTCATCACAACGAACTCTGCAGCCTCATCATCAGATAGTGGCTCAGAGTCAATTCCTGCTGGGAGCACCCTATCTGTGAGATCATAATGCTTCTGGAATCCCTTTCGATATGGCACCATTAGCCGCCCTGTGTAGAATAGATATTCAAGAGCCCGCTTCTCGGCTTTCCAGTCCCACCAACCATCTGACTTTGCTTTCCTTTCACCAAGCGAAGCGCTGTTAACAGCTCCATCCTTCTTGACCTTTTGATACACCTGCTCTATGGTGTCTTTGTTATCGGCACCCCATTTCTTGAATGAGTCCCATAGGTCATCTGGATAGAATTGTTTCCGCCATGCGGTAAAGGGATAGGTCTCCATTGGCATGAGGCACATTGCATGAGACCACCACTCAAACAACTTGCCCTCTTTCTGTACCTTCCATACTTCGCCTTCCTTGTATTTCGGGAATCTATTCCAAGTGGTAAGGTTGTGGCTTCGAGTGACCACAGAGATCGTATCGATTTGGATTGAGTGAATCTTTCTTGCCACATCCAGAACTGAACGGGTCTGCCTGTTGGTACGGAGGCACTGAATATCGAGTATAAATCTCCTGGCCTGATCAGCATTGACCTCAAGCATAACGCAAGTTCAAAGAATCTGTCTTAAGGGCATTTCTCTCAGTGCCAACGAGTTGACTGATAGATGGTGGCTCAGCTCGTCCTGAAGGTTACCATCCCTTGAACTCGGTTTTCATCCGCAACCTGGGGCTTTCGATTCTGCATGAGAATTCAGATAAACTCAAATCCGTGATCAAATTCAGCTTTCAACTGCCTTACAGTCTGTACTTTCATGTTTATCGAGAAAGCGCGAGCCAGCTTGTAGGCTCTCTCAAGTTCTGTTAGGAAATCTAAGAAGCCAGTCGCTGCTTTGGATTTTGGACGAACCTCGCGAGTCTTCTTGACGAACTCAGACAATTGCTTTGTAACGAGAACGATGTAATTCGCTACACGATCATAACTGGCAAGCATCAAGTCGGAAAACGATACTACTGGTCGATAGTATTTCGGGCGAGACCCTGTAACTCCTACAATCCCCCTCTTTACAGCATAGGCAAGAACTTCTGAGATTATGCTTCTGGGAAGGAGAGTTATTCGTTCTATTTGATCCTGTGTGACACAGCCCTCAAGCAGGACGCAATGAACTACCACTAGCTGGTTGGCTATTGCCTGAGAGAACAATGGATTGAGATAGGTCTTAATCCCTGTGAAGTATTCATTCTTTAGGAGCAAAATGCCGTCAGACATGTAGTCCTCGGCATCAGGGAGCTCTTCCTCTGTAATTGAAGTGATCTTCTTGAGCTTCAAAATGAATTCTGAGAGAGCACCTCTTGCTAAGACGCTCTCATCCTGAAGATCAAGGTCTGCCAAGGATCCGGAGGATAGAGCCTGCTTGAATGGCTCAACGCTGGCACTACGCACTTGGTGAATCAGATTGAGATAGAGCCGCATATTTTTGAGATATCTTCTGAACCGTATAATCGTTTCATCTCCGTCATCCCAATTGTTGGATTTCTGAATAGTGGAATCAACTAGGTTAATGTCAATGTCCTGCACGTCCACACGTCTCTGTAAGAGATCAAGGACAAAGCTACTGGCTGCGTCATCATAGACATAGTAGTTCCTCCGGTCACCCCTCTTCTTTACAGCACGTATTGGCAGAAGTAGCTGTATCTTCTGGATAGCAAGTGATACTGTAGCTTGTGAGTAGCCAGTAAGTTCCATTATCCTATCTTGACTGACTGGTTCGTTTTCAGAACTAATGGCCATCACGCACCCAAAGAAATTGCGCGGGTACGGATTTGCTCCATGGACTTCCTCCATGTATTGGATGAAGTCACGTTTCACTCTCTCAAGCTTCATGTCTACAGTCTCTCGAGATTGCTTATTTCGTAAATATTTAAAAGTTACGAAATATAATAATGTGTGAAGAAAATGATTACTACTGAAGAAAGTAAGCCATACAGACGAATCATTACAGGGCAGGAACGTCGATTCCTGTTTGGTCCCAATGCACACATCTCATTGGTGCTAAGACTCAAAGGCCAGGTGTCCAAAGAGGCGCTGGAAAAGGCTGTCGAGAAGATGCTCATCACCTATCCTCAGTTCAGAGTGCGGATTGAGTGGGATGAAGCTGGAGTCCATGATTCCACGACTGAGGGGGCTGCAAAGATTCCTGTGAAAGTGTACCCGCGTGAGTCTGATAGTCACTGGAAAGATGTATTGAACCTTGAACACGCTATTCCGCTGAGACCCTCCAAAGGTCCCTTGACCCGCTTCATTCTCGTGAAAGGTGATGACACTTCAGAGCTAATAGTATTCTGCCATCACACAATCAGTGATGGTAGGTCTCTTGAGTTTGCACTTAGAGAGGTACTGCTACATCTCAACGATCCCGAAAGGAAATCACCGGAGTTTCTAGATGTGCCGCCGCAGACCTTGGATATATTTCCGAAGGGTTCAGAGTGGGGGCGTGTCAAAAGGGGACTTGTGGGAAGGATCAACAAGAATTGGCAGAGAGAAAAGGTCCCATTTGATGAGGAAGACTTGGTGAACATCTGGGAGGCTTCTTGGAAGAACACATCCTATGGTATCGAGATTATCGAGTTTGATGAGAACGAGACCAAAGGATTAGTTGAGGTCTCTAGAGAGAATGTTGTTACCCTCAATTCCACACTTCTGATCGCACTTGTGAAAGCACGGATTGACGCAGTTGGACCCTACGATGGCAAGGCGAAGGTTGCCACAGCAGTGGATGCTAGAAGGAGACTGCGCATTGACTGCAGTGATGCGGTTGGATTCTACGCAGGCGGTTCTTTCATGGAATTCAAGTATAAAGAGAGTGCGCCACTATGGGACAATGTCCGCGTCTACCATAAAGCTGTAAGCAAGGACTTGGAAAACAATAATATCTTTGAAACCGTTGTCAGTCATCACTATCTTGACCAGACTTTGGTTGATGCCATGTCAGTTGCTTTCTATGGTGACCAAATCGAACCTCATCAGAGTAGATACTCGAAGCTGTCCGCATATGCTAGTAAGAAAGATGGAATGGTTACGAAATATCTTGAGAGAATTGGAGGTAGAGCACCCGACATCATTAGCACTAACTTAGGCAAGCTAAGCATTCCCGACAAGATATCTGGTATTGAAGTTGAGAGAGCATTCTTCACGCCATCTGCTGGCATGAAGATGGAGATTGTCCTCGGCATTGCCACAGCAAGTGGGAAGTTGACTGTGACCATGAACTACTATCGTGGATATGTTGATGCAAATGCAATCAGAAGAATCCGTGATAGAGCGGAAGAGATTCTGAGAGGCCTTATCCAAGACTGATCCATCAAAGTCGGACTCAAAGACATTTCAATGGACGCCAATGTTTATATGTAGATGTCTACATAGCTCCATATGTAGAACTCTACATAAGTTGGTGACTACATAATTGGAATTCCCCGGACCTAGAAGAATGGGCCCGCCGAGAAAGACCATCAGTCGAGTAGAGCTCCTTATCTTGGCACAGCTGAGACAAGGACCTGCCCATGGTTATGCAATACTCTCGGGCCTGAAAGAAGAACTCGGACTAATGTTGAAGAGCGGGACATTATATCCTGCTCTTCGCAGACTATCCAAGAGGGGCCTCATCAAAGGCAAGAGGGTCCAG
>JBHLQS010000076.1:0-12791 GCA_048883405.1 Candidatus Thorarchaeota archaeon | reverse complement strand
CTTCCTAAGGGAAAGAGAATTGCACTGACCACATCATCAAACTCCTTCTGGAGCCACCTTCACCCCCAGATTGGAGCGGCGAATTCAGCTACACTTGCTCTAAGGAACCTAGTCGCATCAGGCGCAAAGCCGATCTTCATAGCGGATTGCATAAACTTTGGAAATCCTGAACGTCCTGAGTCGTATGCGGAGTTTGTAGAGGCAGTAAAGGGGGTAGGTAGATTTTCACATGACTTCGATATTCCTGTGGTAACTGGTGGAGTTTCACCCTACAATGAAAGGATGATAGACGGCAAATCCAAGAGAATTCATCTTACACCCCAGATAATGATGGCAGGAGTGCTATTGGAAGGACATCTACCTACTAGGAGAAGGCTATGTACGCCGTGGGCCAACATCTTCCTTGTTGGCGAAACGCATCGAGAATTGAACGGATCTGAGCTGCAACGAATCCTACTTGGAAAGATTCAGGGACTTCCACCGGGATATCAGCCTGCTGCTGAGAAATCGGCCATGAACGCCGTACTGGCCTCATTTGCTAAAGGGCTTGTCAGATCATGCAACAATATTGGACGAGGCGGCTTGGCTATCGGATTGATGAAAATGGCGCTTCGAGGAGATTTGGGATTTAGACTCGACCTCACCGACATTCCGGGATCTGCGAAAGGGCTGACTGAGATTCTATATTCAGAAACATCAGCTAGATATCTTGTAGAGGTGACTGAAACAAATCAGGATGAATTCCTGCAGACTGTTGAGAGATATGGAGTAGCAGCCACGGAGCTAGGATTAACTTTGAATGAACCGATAGCTAATTTCGGCGCTTTTACTGTCGATTTGAAGAAGGCCAGAGAAGCATACCTGAATGGAATTGCAGGAATACTGGATAAATGAATCACAAGACTCGATGCCTGAGATATTATATCGTTTAGATAATAAGGCCGTATAGGACCGTTCAAGTCGTGCATCATCCATGAGCGGCAAGTTGGTTTATCCATATACAGATGCGCTTCTGCAATACGAATTTAGGGATGACCATCCCTTGAAGCCTGATCGATTAGCCTTGACATACGAATTGTCAAAAGAGCTCGGTCTTCTCAATCATGTCGACCAGATCGAACCATCAATGCCTACAAGAGAAGACCTTGAAGTATTCCATAGCCCTCAGTACATCGACGCTGTGATTGAAAGTGGAGATACATTGACATCGAAACCGAGCTATGGGCTCGGAACTATGGACAATCCTGTCTTTCCCAATCTGTACGACGCTGCAGCCCGCTATGTTGGAGCCACTCTGGATGCAATGAAGTCAATGATGAATGGGACGCCAAAGGCTTTCGTCATCTCCGGAGGACTACATCATGCACATGAAAGCATGGCGTCAGGATTCTGTGTCTTCAATGATGTTGTAATTGCGATTAAGCATTTTCAGAAGAAGAAACCAGCAAAGGTTCTATATTTAGACATTGACGCTCACCATGGCGATGGAGTACAGAATGCCTTCTATGAGTCAAAGGATGTACTGACAATCTCAGTTCATCAGCATGGGCAGACTCTGTTTCCAGGCACAGGATTCACTCATGAAAACGGGAGAGGACAAGGAGTTGGCTATTCAGTCAACATCCCCGTTTTGCCTGGAGCAGGAAGTGATGAACTCATCCAAACATTCGATGAGGTAGTTGCTCCTCTCTTCGACGCATTTCAGCCAGATCTGTTGGTCACGCAACTGGGAGTTGATGGACATTTCTTGGACCCGCTAGCACAGCTCAGCTATTCCACCAAAGGCTACGAACACGTCCTCAAGAATTTGAAGCAGATGTCCGAGAAGACTTGTGGCGACGGATGGCTCGCTGTCGGAGGGGGTGGATATCATCCTGTCAATGTCGCGCGCCTCTGGACGCTTTTCCTTTCGGTTATTTTAGACAAGAAGATACCTTCAGAGATGCCTGACTCATTTATTCAGCTCTGCCGGGAAAAGGGGTATTCAAATTTCCCAGAGAAAATTAGAGATGAAGACAATGTGGTCCAGATCTATCTTCCCATAGAGCAAATCAGGCTTGATCTCGATAGAGTTCTCCGACAGGTCAGGGAGAAAGTGTTCCCCTGGCACGGGCTTTCGTGAGTCATTCTTTCCTCTGGAAACTAATATCTATCCACTCTCGCACCATTCTGGTCACCATGTCAGATGCTGCCGCGATGATTACAGCATCAGCATCCTCAGAAAGCAATGAAGATGGATCCACGCCTGAACGAGCCATACGAAGAAGGGATGGATAGCAAAGAAAGCCCAAGGCCTCCACTATCTCCATCGGCTCAGCACCTACGACTTGCAGACGGCCTCTTAGTAGCTCAGGAGGCGAAATTCGCGCATCGCTGTCAAGCAAGTCCACAAGGGTTTCAAAGTCTGATGAGACTACAACATCTGGCTCAATGCATTCGTCGTAGACCTTTGTCAATCCGCCATCGAATACAATGGAGTACTCGTCGTCAGTGTCAGAGGTCTTGAAACAAAAGGAGATGTTGGAGAATGAACCTTCCTTAGAATGCATGAGCTCTTCAAATTCATCTTCAGACATTTTGTGAAGCTGTCTGGCCCTCTCTACGCTTACACTCAGAGCTGATCTGCAGCCATCAACTATAGGACCAAGATACTCCATCAGCATGAATCGGTCTACATTGATGTCAGATGATAGCTGATTGAGGCTTCGTCCGATGCTTCGGGGTTTCTCATCACTCTCGGTCAACTGGCTCGAGAAAAAGGTAGGCTTCTTCCTTTTAGAGATGATGATAAGCTCCCAACAAATAATAAAACTCAATCCTAGCAGTAAGAGGATGCACCAGAGAAGGAATGCACCACATGACGACTGACATTCACACTCATCTCGGAACAGACAGGAATTCGCTTCATGAAGTCGATAAGCACAATCTCGCTGAGCAAGTGGACCTTCTTATCAGTCGCATGGACCATTTTGGTATCGAGAAGGCTGTCCTCACTCCTCTAAACCCATTCAAAGATAACGAGCTGAATATTACAGCAGCAGCCATCTACCCTGATCGTCTGTTTAGTGCATGTACTCTGCTTCCTCGACCTATTGATTCCGCTATCGAGAGGCTTAAGCACTACATCAAAGAAGGATGTGTGGCTGTTGTTCTTGATGATAGGAATTATGGACCAGAGGATCCTGCTGCGCTAATGTTGATTCGAGAAGCTGTGGATCGCAATGTGCCGGTCTATATTCATAATGATGTCTTGACTGCTGGGGGTCTTGCATTTATAGATAAGGCGTCAACCATGTTTCCAAAGGGAAAATTCGTGATTCTTCACATGGGGGGTCTCTTCGGTTTCCCTCAACTCATTCCCTTGATGTCACGTCAGAACATCTGGTTGGATATATCCGTCACATTAGTGAGACTAGTTGAGTCACATCTCAGAGTCTTTCTTGATGCCATTGCCCAGGACATTGGTGTTCGAAAGCTTGTGTTCGGTTCAGAGCATCATAGCGAATACTTGGACCTGAGGGCTGCTTTGAATCTGTTAGATCTGAATGTAGAAACAAGCAGGATAATTCGTGCTGAGAATGCATGGGTCCTTTTGGGACTTGATTTCACGTAGAGGGTTCCATTCCACTATTGCAGATATTGTAAAAGCATCTCTTGATGAATTAGCTGCTCAAGATCATCTACTCTGGGCATTCCGACTATTCTGGACTTGGCAACAAAGACAGTTGGCACAGCCAAGACCTGATATCTTTCTGTCAGAGCGGGCTTTTTGTCTACCGGAGATTCCACGACCTCGATGTATGGTTGATAATAGGAGACTCGTTCAACAGCTTCCTTCACAACCTCTCTCGCTTCATCACAGAATGCACAAGTATCTGATACGAAGAGAGTTATCTTGATGGACTCTCTGGTGGCATCGAGTTCTTGTGAGAGTGACCTCTTCTCGCTAACGGAATTGCGGTTCATCATGGCGAATTCCTCAGCGTTACTCAGCAAAGGCTGGAGGCTTTAGACGGATATAGTCTTCAACCCGGTCTACTGCTCTTAGAGGTATGATTTCCCATGTGAGAGGTTTCTGATCGGTTTCGGATTTCTCAATAACCACTTGGGGACCCAAATCGTCATCGTACCAAACCTGCTTCACACGACCCAAAGGAAAGCCTCTGAAGTCACGCACCACCTTTCCTTTTAGCAACCATTTCACTCTGTCACTCTTCATCGTTCTCAACGTAACATTGAGCAAGTCATTGAAGAGCGTGTGTACAACCTAGACAATATTCACACAAGTATTGGGAGCTATATTACGCTCCTACTAATTCTGGTATTCTTCATCTTCATATCCCCAGTCAACGATCGCTTCATCGCCTGTTGGCAGAAAAGCGCCTGTGAGGAGCCAGCCAGCGCCGCCCATAATGAGCCCGAGGATGTTCAGCGATCCTCCAATAACTATGTACAAGCGTGAATCGCTCATCTGGGTGAATCCAATATCCATGAGGGCTGTTTCATTAGCTCTATCCAACGTGATTGTATAGTCGCCGGGAACCACATCTATCGTCTGTTGTGAAACGAAAGTTGGTGGGTTCGAGTCCGGAATCACATCATCTGATGTGAGAGTGAAATTCATGGGATAGACTTGCGAGGATTCATTGCTTCTGACCGTAAAGTCAATAGCAATGGCTCTTGAAGTGTTAGATGATGCGCGTATATCTAGTGAGATCTCCAGCTGTGGATAGTATCCAGCTGCATCTCGAATGGTGAAGGGCAGTACTTCGCCAACTGATGCCCTGTAAATAACGATATTGTAAGGAGCGCTCAGAATAATGATTCCCCCCAATATAATGACAAATACGCCGCCAAAATATAAGAAAGCCTTCTTTGAGCGCCATGGATTGCCCATTCTTATTCTACCTAATGAGAAGGCATGACTATCAGATATAGGTGTAACGAACAAGACATTCGTACTGTTCTGCTAGGTGTCAACCTTAAAGAGGAACCATAGAATCATGGAAGAGAGAATGACCGAGTTTCTGAAGATCGCTGAAACACTGGATGGGATTGCAGCTGTTTCTAGCCGCAATGCCAAGATCGAATTAGTCGCCACTCTTCTCGAAGAAGTGGGCACTACAGAAGTCAAGACGGCTGCGTTGTTCCTGGGTGGTCGCATATTTCCGGAAAGCGATGACCGAGTTCTAAATGTATCGTGGGGCGGGCTCAAGTCAGCACTCAAACAGGTCATTGATTTCTCAATGGAAGATCTGAGCGAATCATATCAGGGTGATACCGGTGATGCAGTTGCCGCTCTGCTTGAATCAGGAAAATTCGCAAAGCAGACAGCTCTCTTCTCAGCTCCGTTATCAATAGAATCGCTTGAAAAAAACTTCAGCTACATTGCTGGGCTACAGGGATCGGGTTCAAAGAAGAAGAAGGAGGCAATCCTAGCGCAGATATTGAGAGACGCAGCCCCAATAGAAGCGAAATACATCACAGCCCTTGTGTTGAACGACATGCGCGTTGGACTCTCTGAGGGTCTCCTTGCGGAGGGAATTGCTCTCGCCTTCAATGTAGAACCAAAGCTAGTGAGAAGAGCGTGGAGTCTCACTGGAGATCTTGGCCAGGTTGCAGAGAGGGCTGCACAAGGAGGGGCATCAGCACTAATGGAATTCACTGTGACTCTCTTTCGGCCAGTGAAACCAATGCTTGCTAGTCCTGCCAATTCCGTTGATGAGGTGTTTGAAACAGGTTCGTCGTACGCCTTCGAATTCAAGCTCGATGGAGCCCGAGTTCAGATTCACAAACAAGGGGATGAAGTCACCATCTATTCCCGTAGGCTTCAAGATGTCACTGAAAGCCTACCGGATATTGTAGAGATTGTTAGAGAGAAAGTGGCTGCGAAAGTGGTAGTCTTGGACGGGGAGGTTGTTGCCATTGATGACAAAGGACAGCCGTTTCCCTTTCAGGTTGTGATGAAGCGATTTGGAAGGACGCGTGAAGTCGAAAAGACAAGGGATGAAGTTAGATTACAGCTATATCTCTTTGATCTTCTATTGCTCGAGGCCAAGCAGCAGATTGACTCTGCATATACTGAGAGGAGGAAGCTGCTAGAATCTGTAATACCTCAGGAACTTCTGATAGATAGTTATTACACAACAAGTAAGGATGAAGCAGCTAGCTTCTTCGATAGAAGTAAGACACTTGGACATGAAGGGCTGATGGCAAAGCAAGTGGACTCAACCTACATGCCAGGAACGAGGGGCAAGAAATGGTTCAAAATCAAACACTCACTAGACACTATGGACCTAGTGATCATAGCTGCAGAGTGGGGACATGGACGAAGGAAGAATTGGCTTTCAGATTACCACCTCGCAGTTAGGGACCCTGACACAGATTCGTACGTTATGATAGGCAAAACATACAAGGGTCTGACTGACATCGAGTTCGAAGAGATGACTAGCAAGCTCAATTCAATCTCTACTGGAAGGAAGGGCCATGTTGTTACGGTTAAACCTGAGATTGTGGTCGAGGTCTTGGCAGCAGAGATACAGGAAAGCCCAACCTACGAATCGGGGATGGCTTTGAGATTTGCTAGAATAGTAAACATTCGTGAAGATAAGCTGCCAACTGATGCAATGACTCTCGAGCAGTTGAAGACTGTTTATTCAGAACAATTCAAGTATAAGGCAAGCCAGACCTGATAACAGTTTTAGGCAATAGATGGAACACAGTTCTAGATGAATTGACAGGGCATTCCTCGTTTGCCTACTGCTGCGTTCTTCGACCATAGGGTATATATGGCGTTCATAACGCGGTCACTGACATCCCCTCTAGTACATCATGAGGCACTCTTGATGTTGATGAGGCAAACATAAAGATTCGAGGAAAGAAAATTGAATCTGCCCAAGCTTGTCGTCTGGATTATCATGTTCCTTCCTATTCCTCTGATTTCGTTAGGGTTAGTCCTATTCAATGAGCTAATGATAACAGGAATAATGATTATTCCATTCCTGCTAATCATCTATATGTTTGTCATCTTCTGGATTGTGGAGCAGGGATCTCGATGGCAGAAGCATCCGTACTTGGGAGTATTTGCGCGGTTTATTCAGAAATCACAATTTAGGACATTTATAGTGTTCTTCATCCTCACATTCTTAATGATATTTGGAGTCTTGGGAATCATGGTGGGATTCTGGGCTGATACGATAAATGCTGGCGTAGCAATACGAAATACGGCTCCAGTCGTCGATTCATTACTGTTGGCGATCGTACTGCTGGCAGCAATGATCCCAGTTATGTGGAGCAGCTTCAGAAGGTGGCGCCAGGCTGTAAGAAGTGCAGCTGAAGTACGCGTCCGACCAACTCAATGAACTCCAAGTTCGAAACTCGCCTAGAGGCGTATAGAGGGAAATCTGCCTCCCAACTCAGCAAGAAGTGCTAAAATTGGCGTCTAGGGAGATTACACCCGGTATTCATGTTGTCATAGGCGGCTCCTTTCCGTTTTGCAATGCATTAGTCATATTAGATGATGAATTGGTGGTTGTCGATCCAGGATGCTCCATTGAATCTCTTCGACGATTCCTATCATCACAAAATAGGGAGCTGCGAAACGTACGAACGGTCATCCTCTCTCATATCCATCCAGATCACATCACGCATGCAGTGCGGCTCAATCGATTATCTAGTTGCAGAATTGTGGCTAACGAGATCACTGCCCCATTATTCAATGAAAAGGAGAGAATGAAGGAATTCCTTGGATTTCATAAAGCTAATCCAGTGCGTGGAGCTTGGGAGAATCTTGTTAATGAAAGAATGTATGGCGCCCTCGATGAAGGACGGGCTGATGAGGTCTTGAAAGAGGGAGACCGCCTCCAACTTGGTGATGTTTCATTGAGAGCAGTAATGACACCCGGTCATCTCCCAGACCATATGTGCCTTGAGATTGTCGAGCACAACCTCCTCTTTGCAGCTGATCTAGACTGTACTGAGTTTGGCCCATTCTATGGGCATCCGAACTCCTCGATAGCTGATTTCAAGAAGTCAATCGCTAGGGTTCAGAACGGCAACTACAGGGGAATCATAAGCGGTCATCTCAATGAACCCCTTCTGAGAGACTACAAACCAGCATTGGACGCATTTTCACGTCAGTTTGATATTCGAGATGAGTTGGTGTTTTCAGCCATTGAAGAAGGAGCTGATTCCATAGATAGAATCACAATGACTCCCATTGTCTATCCATCGCTCACAAATCCAGTGTTCCTGTACTTTGAGAGGTGGATGATTGAACATCATGTCAACAGCCTTGTTGCCAAGGGTCTTGTAGAAGAGAAACAGGGTCGATTAAAGCCCACATAGTAGATACTTAATACCCAGTGTGTTTTGTGTACTCAGTCAAGCCCTGGAGATGATAGAACATGCCAGATTCAGAAAATGACAGAACTGATTCGGACGATGATTTGACTGATGCTAGAAGGTTATTGGCGTTAACAGATATTGTTGACAGATACCCAAAAGTTGTCACGAGAAGGATAAATGGAATCATATACATTCTGATCGGAGGCGGGATATCATTCGCAACGCTTGTCATGTTCGTACTTACCGTGGTATATAGCCCACTATCCTGGAACCCTCTGTTGAATCTAACATTTGTGGCAGTTAGCCTACTAATCACGTGGGTCATTGCATTTCGACTTGTTGGTCCACTCACGAGGTCATTTCCGAAGAAAGCGGTGCAACAGAAACCGCCTATCTGGTTCTACATTATGTGGGGAGTTATTGCCGTCGTCTTGGCGGTCTCATCGGTGGTTCTATTCACACAAGAGAATCAGCTTGGTTTCCCAATCCTTGTTCAGTGCGTTATCGCTTTCGGGCAGTCGGTCAACTACTACTTTTCGAGAATGGATCCGGAGAGCGGTGGATTCTACAGGGAGAATCTCGCCTTTGCTATTGCGGCATTGCTGTCAATCCCAATCATGCTGTTATTGCCAGAATTGGCATACCTGGTCCTAATTATTGTCGACATCGGTGGAATCTATATCATCGGAGTTTATGCACTGATTACTGCAGAAAGACTCCTTTTGGAAACTACCGGGCGGGGATGAAACTGTCGGCAGATAGAGACCTCCTGAGGGTACTCGCTGGCTTCATGAGCGAAGATCGAGAAACCTTAGTACCTGCCAGACTCTCTATCTTGGTCTATCTCTACTTCACAGGTTCAGCACAGTTCTCCAAACTTCAGGATAAACTCGAGTTGACCTCCGGCAATCTAGCTAGTCACCTGAAGAAGCTCGAGTCCATGGACCTAGTCAAAACAACCCGGGGATTCATCGAAGTGAAACCAGTCCGCTTCATTGAGATCACTCCTGCTGGAGCTGAGAAAGTGAGAGAGCAGGTCCTTAGAATGCGTGAATTGGTATCAAAGGTTGTTGAGAATGAGTCTTGAACAGGTCAATCCGTAAATGCTTTAACTATTGTTAATGATTTACGATGTATAATCCTGAGGCTTCTAGATGACAAATCAAGAGGGCAAACCCAACAGATTGATTTCAGAGAAGAGTCCTTACCTCCTTCAACACGCCTATAATTCAGTAGACTGGTATCCGTGGGGAATAGAGGCATTCGAAAGGGCAAAGAAAGAGAACAAGCCTATATTCCTATCCATCGGATATAGCACGTGTCACTGGTGTCATGTCATGGCGCATGAGTCATTCGAGGATGATGAAGTGGCAGCGCTCATGAATGACGCTTTTGTCAACATCAAAGTGGACAGAGAGGAACGACCCGATATTGACGGAGTGTATATGCAAGTTGCTCAGATGATGACGGGAAGTGGAGGATGGCCTCTTACAATCGTCATGACGCCTGACAGAAAGCCGTTCTATGCAGCTACGTACATTCCGAAGGAAGCAAGGTTCAGACAGCTAGGGATGATTCAAATCGTTCCAAGGCTGAAAGAAATCTGGGAAAATGAACATGAGAATATCAATGATGTGATAAGTCAGATCGAGCAAGCACTATCAGCCGAATCTAGTGACAAGAGCGATGTTCAAGTTGACCTAGAAACAATAGAAACTGCGTTCTCCATGTTTTTGAAAAGGTTTGATGAGAAAAAAGGCGGATTCGGCACTGCGCCAAAGTTTCCCAGTCCTCATAACCTAATGCTGCTCTTGAGGTATTGGAAGAGAACCGGCAACATAGACGCCCTGAGTATGGTTGAAACAACGCTCAGGAAAATGCGAAAGGGGGGAATCTGGGACCACATAGGATTTGGATTCCATAGATATTCCACGGATGCCGAGTGGCTGCTCCCTCATTTTGAGAAGATGCTCTACGATCAGGCAATGCTTCTTCATGCATATATTGAAGCCTTCGAAGCAACCGGATATGCCGTCTATTCAGATGTTGCACAGGACATCATTCGGTATGTCTTTAGAGACCTGACCAGTCCTGAGGGTGCGTTCTATTCGGCTGAAGATGCAGATAGCGAGGGCGTCGAAGGCAAGTTCTATGTATGGGCTCACGACGAAATCAAGGGCATTTTGGATGCCCAAGAATTTGACGCATTCTCGAGATACTATAATATCGTTGAGCGCGGCAACTTCCAGGAAGAAGCTACTCGCGAAGAAACAGGCCTAAACATTCCACACGTAACAGACTCACTGGAAAAAGTTGCAGAGGAAATCGGCACCACTTCAGACCTACTTGACAAGATGCTAGAAAATGGTCGAAGCAAAATATTCGATGTCCGGGAGAAGAGAATTCGGCCTCAACGGGATGATAAGATCCTCACAGATTGGAATGGGCTATTCATTGCAGCCCTGGCAAAGGCATCTCGGACTCTGGGTAACAATGACTACCTGAAAGCAGCTGAACAGGCAATGGATTTCATTCTGACCAAATTGAGGGCAAATGATGGTCGGCTGCTTCACAGATTCAGAGAAGGAGAAGTTCTCGTGCCCGGATTCTTGGATGACTATGCGTTCCTGGTATGGGGACTCATCGAACTCTACGAAGCCTCGTTCAATCCGAGATATCTGGAGTTAGCTAGAGACCTAACAAAGACACAGATTGAACACTTCTGGGACACAAAGAATAATGCCTTCTTCTTCACAGCTGATGACTCTGAGGAATTGCTTGTGCGTCAGAAAGATGCCTACGATGGTGCGATTCCCTCAGGCAACTCTGTATCCATGTTGAACCTCATTCGATTAGCCAGGTTGCTAGGGGATGAAGAATTCGAAGCGCTATCTGCTCAAATTCCAGAGTGTTTTTCAAACACCATCTATAGAAGTCCTACTGGCTTCTCATTCATGCTGACAGGTCTAGACTATGCCTTGGGTCCTTCTCATGAAGTCGTCATAGCTGGTGGACTTTATGAGGAAGAAACTCAGATTATATTGGAGGCGCTGAGGAGCCGATTCTTGCCAAACACTGTCGTTCTTCTTCGCTCCGATGAGGAAACTTCCAAGAGGCTGAATGACCTTGCACCGTTCTCGAAGTTCTATGACAGAGTGAACGAGAGAGCTACGGTTCATGTCTGCATCAACCACAATTGCAAGCTCCCGACTAATGACATTGGTCAAATGCTTAAGCTTCTTGGGGAAGCGTCTTGAGAGAGGGATCTATTGCGAAGGTTTCTTGCGGATAATGACTACAACAACCACTACAAGAGCTCCTACTGCAAATGCAGCCAGAATCAAGTAAGGTCCGAATATGACAAGAGGGTTATTGGGCCAAATCTCCGCAAGCGCATTTCCAGCTGCGAGCCATGCGTCTGCAATCCCCAGTAGATGATTAGAAATCTCATCCAATTCAGACTGATGTGCTGTAAGAACAGATTCCCAATCCCCAGTTGAGTTGTATTCATCGGCCATTCCTATGAAAAGTGATGCAACAGGACCTTCTTGCGCAGTTAGATTATTCGGATACACTAGTGTGGAGTTGTCAGTAATGGCTTCGAAATGCGCCAAAGCCTCCCGTCCTGCAGTCAGAAATTTCGCTAAATCAATGTCAGGCATTAATCCTGGGAGGGCTTCCAAGCTAGTCCTATAAGCGAGATACTGAAGACTGACTTGGGTTTCAAGTCCAAGCCCCAGAAACGTGAGAAGTTGCGCCTTGAACTCCTGTTCACCGTCCATCCCTGTGAATATATCGAAGTATTCTGATAGTCCATCAACGGTGAAGTCTTCGCTAAGTCCCCTGAATGCTGCTTCTCCAAACTTCCATAGAACAGCAGTACTCGGATCTGCATAATATGCAGTTGCAGTGCCAAGCAGCTTATCTCGAATATACTCCCCGAGGAATTTGCTTGGATTCTCTGGAGGAGTGCCACCTGACTTCAATAATTCACTAATGAAATAGCGGTCCGACCACGCTTGGATCAGGTTTGTGTAAGTTATCTTTGTATAGTTGCCTCTTCCATCTTCCGGATAGCCAAAATTATCCCCGAACGAACCCACCCCGGGATCGATGATGGTGGCGGATGAATCTGTGTCATTGTATCCGACTATCAGGATTCCATGCCCACCTCCAGATGCTCCAAGATCTCGAAGATAATCATAATCAGCTGCGGGTAGCCATGTGGGATTGACACTAACGAGAAGAGGATAGCCCTCATCAATTGTAGATCTCATAAGTGCCAAAGCATCATTCTGTCCATCAAGTAATTCAGTGTGGATTCCTCGCCCCTCCCACACTTCAACCAGCTGGTCCGCCGAGGGGGTGGAAGTATCGAAATACATTGTTAGATTTAGACCATAGAGGTCTGCAAGAAACTGTGTCGGCTCAGCCTGCATATAGAT
>JBHLQS010000075.1:0-12796 GCA_048883405.1 Candidatus Thorarchaeota archaeon | reverse complement strand
ACAAGGTCCTCATCAATTATATCATCATGAACCAGACTGGCAGTCTGAAGTAGCTCCATCGCCAATGCAAAAGGCAGAACCTTCTGAACCTCTCCCCCAACGGATTCACAGCTTAGTAGTGTGATGAGTGATCTGAGCCTCTTTCCTCCAGCCAGGAGCAGATGATGTGCGGCGTCATAGAGGACTGAAGGTTCCCCCCTGTATTTGTCAAGGAAATTCTTCATCTCTTGGTCAATAAGATTCATTCGTGATTGAAGGGTGCCATCATTGAGGAGGTCCTCAACAGAGGTCATCTTCTCATCATGCTGAGGTCCTGTCGCTGTTCGTCTCTCAGATCCGCGCAAAGCTCCATCTCCAAGACCTTGCTAGGGTCTTACTAACGTTCTGGAATGGCGATAGCATCCTTAAACGTTTCGGGAAAGCGCAAGGCCTTGGGGCACTAAATAATTCAGTGAGATTCAGGAAGTCTTTTCTTGAGCAGTCATCTCATTGACAATGCTGGTAACTATGACCGAAGGCGATGGTACCACACCAAGCATTCCTGAGAGACCTAGCAAGCTGAGGATTTGGATGCTTGAGATGCGCCTGCCCTTTCTAACCGCAAGCATCACTCCTGTCTTGCTGGGTACAGCTATGGCATGGGCCTTGCACGGTGAATTCCTCTTAGACGTTTTTCTTCTCACTCTGGTGGTTGGGGTATGTCTTCATCTAGGAGCTAACATCAGCAACGACTATTTTGATCACATCAGCACAGCTGACGACATCAATATAGAATATGTTCGACCATTCACGGGCGGCAGTAGGATGATCCAGCTGGGATGGCTTTCTCCGCGTGAAGTTCTGGCAGGTTCATTTGTAGCTTTTGGAATTGCGGTCATTGTCGGGCTCTATCTTGCTTTCACACGGGATTTGCTTCTCCTTGCCTTCGGAATTGTTGGTGCTGGCTCAGGATTCTTCTACACAGCACCTCCGTTCAGATTTGTGTCCCGAGGCTATGGAGAGGTGTTCATAGGACTGAATTTTGGAGTGCTCATGGTTCTTGGCTCCTATTACGTTCAAGTTCTCACACTTGCCTGGGAGCCTGTGATTGCATCACTACCAGTAGCCATCCTAATTACAGCAGTGCTATACATCAATGAATTTCAAGACGCAAAGGCTGACGAAGCAGCAGGGAAGCTGACAATAGTGGTTAGGCTTGGCAAGAAGAGAGCAGCGACAGGGTACGGAGTCCTGATGGCATTTGTGTACGGTACTCTGGTATTTGGGATTCTTCTGAATTTCGTGTCGCCATATGCCTTGGTTGCTTTGACCACGCTGCCTCTTGGGATATTTGCAACTCGCCATGCGATAGCCCATCATAGCAATACTTCAGTGCTTGTTCCTGCAAATGCGGCAACAGTGGTGAACCATCTTCTGACTGGATTATATCTCACCATTGCGTATGTTATGCATGGGTTTGGACTTTCTATTGAGATTGTTCTACTTGTGGGAGTTGTGATGCTTCTGGTTGTTCTAATGCAATATCGAAGTTTGAGCACACCGCCAAGGTCCTAATATGTCAACATTATCGAAGGCCCATTAAATCTACAAATATGTCCTCAATATTGAGCACCTTGATTTCTTTGCCCCGCTTCTTTATTGCATCCATGAAATTTAATTTACAAAACACACATGAAGATGCTAGAGTTGTTGCTCCTACTTCAAGCGCCGTATCTATTCTTTCAGCGGCAACATTGATTGCATTTTCCCCAAATCCCGCCTTGAACCCTCCGCCTGCACCGCAGCATTTTGAGTTCTCACGATTGCGATCCATCTCCACCAATTCGAGACCAGGTATGCTTACCAATACCTCTCTTGGAGCATCAAAGATGCCAACATGCCTACCCAAGTGACATGGGTCGTGGTATGTGACCTTCTCGGGGTAGCTCCCTTTCCACTTGAGCTCACCTTTCTTCACTTTCAGTGCGAGGAATTGTGTGAGGTGCTGTGTAGTAAATGGAAGAATACCCTGCTTCTCGCGATAGAACTTTGGCCAATCCAAAGTGACTGTGCGGAAACATCCTGAGCATGAGAAAATGAGGTGTTTGACTCCTCTCTTCTTGAACTCTTCAATGTTATGCATGATGATGTCTTCCACATGAAGTCTTCCGATGTATTCCTTTGTGCCATCTTCATGCTCCTCATATACAGGCTTATCGAGCTGGCCGGTTCTGATGAGGGGGCTGCAGCAGCAGTATTCGTCAGGCCCAAGAAGCTGAGGCTTTATGCCGAAGTAGTTGAGCATTCGAAGAGTGGAGTCTCCTATCTCCTGCCGCTTGAAAGATGCTGTACAACCTACAAAATAGCCCCATTCTGAATCATCAGATATCTCAGTATCCTCTTGAATCCAGTCCGCTCTAGTAGCATTGTCGGCTGCATACGGATTCTTCACCTTGTGCACAAAGTCTCCCATCAAATGAAGGCGTCCGTATGGGCCCTTGCCCATCTCAACAAGCTTCTTTCTGACATCTTCTATAATATCCACATAGGGCAACTTGATGGGACATCTCTCAACACATTGTTCACATGTGCTGCAAGCGTAGACGGTTCTGACAAATTCATCATCAATTGGCAGATTCTGTTCCACATAGGAACGCAAAAGCCTCAGGCGGCCTCCAGCAAACATTGCCTCTGTACGGAACTCCTCATAGCTAGTACACGTCCACCGACAAGTGGAGCAGTTAGCGCATAGCACAATCTTGTCTGGGTCGAAGTCTAATTCTGGACCGAATAGTTTTGGCATCTAGCGCACCTCCTCAGGCGGAATCTCTAGTATATTCTTGGCTCGTCTGAAAATGCTCAGCATTCTTCTAAAGTTGCCATTCATAGTGAACATGAGATTCATTCTTCTATAGGTCATGTTGGAGTGGGTCAGCTTGTCAGGGTTCATAATCCCTTTTGGATCCCAGCGGTTCCGAATATCTTGAAAGCGATTATAGTCATCAGGCTGAAACTTCTTGAGATAGACGGTATTCTGAAGACCGAGAGTGTAGAGCTGCCCATCATGTTTGTAACCTAGTTTCACTAGTCGGTGGAGCATTGTCTTGCCAGCCATGAAATGCATCCAGTGCCTGTGGTCCGACGGTGCAAATAGGCAAAGTCTAGCCCTTTTATCATCACCTAAGACCAGATAGAAGCAGGAGTTAATCCGATACTTCTTTGCTATACTGTACATTCTTTCTGTTATTGGTTTAATATTCTCCAGAGGTATCCAAAGATTTTGCATCGATAGGGTCGGCACTTCCAGTTTTAGCTTCATCTCTACAATGAATCTATCCTCCCAGCTCCGAAGAAAGTACTCCTCTCCTAGGTCCACCGCACCAGCTGTTTTGAAGATACCCCGGGCAGCCTTGACCGAATCCTCGACATCCAACGGCTTTCCATCATAGGCGACCAGAAGAAAGTACCTTCCTCCGATGAGAGCTGGCAGACCGCCAGCTACGCGCCACTCATACTCTCTGTCTGTCAGTCGAAGATAGACTGGCTTATGCTTCATTTGGCAGATTCTCTTCACTGCTTCAATTGTCTTCTCCAGATCGGTGAATGTAAACATGACCCCATCAAATGCCTCTGGCACACGACGAATTTTCAGCTTTAATGATATCACGACGCCAGCAATTCCTGATGTGCCATAGAATACTTTCATATCATCGCCAGTAATCGTTTCTATCTGGCCGGCAGGTCTTACAACAGTCATCTCGATTACATTGTCCAGCACATTTCCAAACTTGGGAGTACCAATTCCTGCTTTTCCCCCAATTGCGAGCCAGCCAGCAATTACAGATGCCACAGCACTCTGCGGCGCCACTCTCAGAGTGAACCCATGTTTGCGGAGCTGATTGTCAAGGACTTCCCAAACCGCCCCGGCTTGAACATGTACCCACATTTCATTTTCATTGATTTCCAGAATCTTATCGAGGAGTTTCACATCAACCATGATTCCTCCTCTGGTTGGGCTTGCCGATCCATAATAGCAGGTGCCCCCTCCCCTTGGAATGACTGGTATCTTCTTTCGATTCGCCAATTCGAAAACTTGAGCGACCTGTTCTGCGCTTGTAGGACGTGCAACGTAGTCAGCTAGCCATTTCTTCTTCCACCGATAATGGTAGTATGGAATGCCAGTCGTGTCACCACTAGCTGATAACCTGTCTACCATATTGCCTGTTATCCACTCTATATTATCCACTTTCTTCAAATCAATTGATTCCGTTTCGGTCATTACGTTCCAGCCTCCTACATTAAGAACTGGATATATCCCATCACGAAAACGATAGTCCAGCATGTCAGAGCAGTCAATCCTGGCCATTTCACTCTGATTCCACTTATTCCTGTTAGAAACGCAAGTACTCCAAACAGATAGCCCACTGTTCCCAGAAGAATATGGACAAAATGGAAGATATCCAATGCTGGGTTATTGAGCAATAAGCCAATCCTCGCATCAGGTAGAATCAGAACGATGTTGATAGTAGTCAATACGAGCGATAGTCCAGCACAGACGCCGTGTGTGAATGTGTATTTCTCCTTTGAGATTTGATATAGAAGCGTACCAATGCCCAGCAAGATAATTGCTGGTAGTCCCAAAAAGATTGTCAAGTGAAAGCTTGTCCCAGCCTGTAGCGGCTCAAACCATATTTGTTGACCGACCATTTTACCACCCTTGCAGATTTTGGGCAGACGATATGGATTAGTGCCAAATTCGTCTACCCAATCGTAGGAATGGACCACCAATTGCCAGCATGAACGAGATAGGAATCACGTTAGCTACCTCGACCACTACTTCACCTATTATTAGTCCAAGTCCAAATGCGAGCAGCGCACTCGCTAAATCGGTCACTCCCAGCCACGGGACGTAGGCATTCACGATATCAGGGACAATCCAGGTGACAAGCCATATGACGATAGGCACTGCCACAGCCACTGCCAGCATAATCAGTAGGTTGAATCGAAGCGATAACTTCAGTGGACCGGAAAAGACCTTGTGGGGGTTCATGTACCCCTTTGGATCTGTTTGTTTCTTTATCTTCGCCATCTTCGCGTAGGTTTCCTTGCCGAAGTATGAACGAGAATGTGAAACATTCCACATGCCAATAGAATATGCCCTCCCATCATATTTGACACCAATATCAATGACATCAAGAGAACGATACCAGCCCATCAGGAACGGTATTGTCCTGCGTTCATCATCCAAAAACCAAGTTAGAACCGCAACTTCTCCCCTATCGGACACTGCTCCTTCAGCTGCCCATTTCTCACGCTTAAAGTGGTCATCCATATGTGCCAAGAACTCACTCAATCGTTCAACAGGTACGTAGACTTCAGAAGGTGCCAGACTTGGTCCCAACCGCTTTATCCTCATGGGGTAGAATCGCTCATCCCACTCATGATGTGCAATCTCTTCTGACTCTACTGTACCATTGTGACGTCTGACAACATGTTTGAGCTTCTCCAGTTCTCCGGCAATCTCATCTTCAGTGCCCTCAAACGTGCAGAGAATTACCCACTCGCCTGTAGTGTCAGGTGCCTTGCCAATTTCAACAAGCATGCGGTGAAATGAGTCTGTGATGAAGTGCAAGTAGAATGGTCTTGTAGCTTTCAATAGATCCGCCAAGGCTCCTTGCATCAAATCTCGGCTTCGGAAGGATGCAACAACAGGGTGGATATTCCTTAGAGGTATTATCTTCAGAACGACCTTTGTGATAATGCCTAGAGCTCCATTGCTGTCGATTAGTATCTCCTTCACATCATCATCCTGGGTTATATTGGCTTCTTGAGATCCCCAGACGTAAGTATCATCACCCGGGAAGTATTGGTATGTTTCGCCCTTTGTTGTGACGATGTCATCTGGCGGATCACTGGTTCTAAATATTCGGCCGTCTGGAAGAACGACTTCCATGTCAACAACCTGTTCTCTGATTCCTCCGTATTTCGTGCTGCCAATTCCAGAACCCCCCGCAGCAACCCAGCCTCCCACCGTGCTAGATGGTGCACTGGATGGATATGCCCCAACTGTAAGGTCTTCGTCCTCCAGAATTTCAAGCAAGCGTCCCCATATTATGCCTGAGCCAACCTCGACTGTCATGTTCTCGCGATCGATATTGTGGACCTCATTCATTCGGGTTGTTTCGATGACAAGTCCTCCACGTGTAGGAAGCGCTCCACCATAGCCGCTGGTCCCATGACCACGAGGAACGACGGGAATCTTGTTCTCAATGCAATACCGCAATAGGTTAGAAACAACTTCAGCATTCACAGGCTGGGCGACAGCTTCCGCTTCAGTTGTGAGAATGTCATTTACAAGGCCAGGAAGTGCCGCGATGTCATGAGAATACAGCTTCCTCATGTATTCATCAGCTGAGAAATAATCTTCACCGGTGATATCCGCCATGTCCTGAATTTGTTCAGCTGTCAACACTTCTATCACCCCTATAGACCCAAAGCCTCCACCACTATCTGAGATAAGTCCTTGAACTTGATCTCAGATTTCCGTTCCTCAATGCCATCAGTAAACGACATTGTACAAGATGGGCATTCACTTGCCAGAATCTCAGCGCCAGTTTTCTCAGCTTCTTCAATTCGGCGCCCCGAGATTCGAACCGACATCATAGGGTTAGTTCCCTTCAATAGTCCGCCACCCCCGCAGCATCTGGCTTTGTTTCGGTTATGTTTCATCTCTCGAAGATCCACTCCCGGTATTGCCTTGAGCACTTCGCGAGCGGGATCATAGATTTCTTGATGTCTTCCAAGCTCGCAGGGGTCGTGCCAGGTCACAACATGATTGTACGGCTTCGTGAATTTGATCTTCCCCTCTTCCATTCTTCTCAGAATGAACTGGGAAAAGGACAGGAATTCCATGCCTTCTACAGCCTCTGGTCCAAGAAGATGCGGATATTCCTCAGAGAATGCGCGATGGCATCCAGGACAATTGAAGACTATAGTCTTGACGCCCAGTTTCTTGAAGGTTTCAAGGTTGTGCTTGGCCAGCCCTTTTGCCTTCTCAAACTCTCCTGCAACGAAATATGGATTGCCGCAACAACTCTCTTCCTCACCTAACACAGTGAAGTCGATACCCAGATGGTTGAAGACTTTGACTGTATTCTCTCCCATGTGAGCTAGAGTGCCTTTGAATGAGATATTGCAGCCTGCGAAATATGCCACTTCGGCTTCAGCCATCTCCTTGCCTTCAACAAGGTCATCGACCATATCTGCCCAAAGCATTCTGTCGTACTGGTCCATTTCCATGATATTCTGAGTGTTCCTCAGAGACTCGTCAAGATATTTCACAATCTCTGGCCATTCTTCGAGACTTCCAACTTCGTTTCGAATCAACTGCCAGAAACGAAGCAGAGGTATGTTGGTCTGGCAGATCTCCTGACATGCGCCACATAGAGTACACTTGAATATCCTGTCGGCAAAGTCTTGAGGAATCTTCTGATTCTTTTTGACTAAATCCCTCAGTTGATACAGCTTTCCTCTTGGTGATTGCGAGTCCCACAGGGTATCTAGATAGGCAGGACATACAAACGTGCAGAAACCGCACCTTGCACATACAGTCGGTTCAATATCGAGGTTCTCTGCCTTCAATTTTTCAAAGAGTTTGCTTCCCATGAGAATCCCCCTTTAGGGCCAAGGCAGCCCTATCCAATCAAGTACTGGTTCAAGAACCGATTCTCCGTATACCGCGATTCCGCCCAATGCAGCGATTATGATTATCAATGCTCCCGCGACAACTAAGCCTATCCCATAGGTGAGAAAACCTGAGGTCTTGTCCCACACTCTGTCGCCAAGTTTGGTTCGAAGAATAACGAGGAAGATGTAGATCTCTGTTACCACTATTGACCAGAGAATCTTGAATCTCATATAGGGGTCATTTATCAGCGCAACCATTGGCCAATCTAAGAACCCCGTCACCATCCCTACGAAGAGGCCAATGAGTGTTATTATGCTTCCCCAATAAATGAAGACATCAAATTCATGAAATATCCTTGCCATTCTTGTCCCGGGAGTTCTAATACCGTCACGAAACACAAGGCGGAATATGATATTGATTAATGCAATAACAGCCACCGCGGCTCCTATGCCGGTATGAAAGTGTACAAAGACTGGATGTAACGCCATGATAATCACCCTCTAGGTTCGAGCCCTCCTGAATACAAACAGCCCAAGTATGGCAAGGATCACAGCAGATGCAGGAGTAATGGTATACATCATTAGCTCCCAGATAGCCATGAGTTCCTCAGGAGTGAGAGTCGTTGGACCCGTAGGTGTGGTTGTAGGCGGTGTGCTTGTTGGGGGACTTGTTGTGGCAGTGTTCTCTGCGACATTGACATTTATGTCAACACTTCGGCCTATTCCCCCAGCCTCTGCAGACCAAATTCTGATAACGAAGGATCCTACCGTATGAGGTGTAAATGTGATTGATGCTTGGATCTCTCCTTCGTTTCCATTGGCATCCGCAGCATCTCCGTCATAGACTACATCATTAGAGATTGTAAACTCCCCATTGTCAGCAACTCCGTCTTGAATGCTGATTGCGATATCTGCTGTACTATCACTTGCGTCTATGATGAGCAGGAATGATACCCCTTTGGTTGCTTCAATAGTCCCAGTTGCATTTGTTGAAAGTGTAGTACCCAATGCTGTATGGCATCCCGATGAGCCACAATCGGGATCGAAATTCGGACGGGCGAAAGAACTGCCCGCCATGATAAACACTGAGATGACTAGGGTCGCTATAACCAAGGTCATCTTGCGATGCTGCTTCATCATCTGGTTGTCTCCATTGGTTCTGAACAAGGCTCTATATCGAGTTCGTTCGTCGTTGGCCAAGGCCATGGTTTCAATCCGTCACCGTTCAACACTCATTTTAAGCATATCGGAAGCTTACTATTTCGATTATGATAGCCGCGTGTTACGTTCCGAGACCTAACTCATGTCATGAGATACAATATGTAAGTAATTCGTACAGAATCTACATTTTGATGTCACAAGAGTCACCTATTGAGAATCCTATCAAGAAACCTCAATAAGGGAATTCCCACGGCCAGAGCCTGATTTATCGTCATCAGCTTAATAACTAATAGACCTAACGCTCCGCCCACGAGTGATAGCATCCATATCAGTTGCACTTGGATTGCTGGAATTGGAAAGGAGAAAACAAGGTCTATTGCCCATTCGAGTCCTAGGATTTGGGGGCCGAAGAAAAGCATCATGAACGCAATAGTAAAGCCCATGCCGAAGCCAAAGACCTGAGAGTGCCATGCAAATTGGGCTCGGCCTCCGAAGACTTTCAACGGATTCATCATATTATTGGGATCAATCTCGCTCTTCAGCCTTAACAGCTTCACCATTTTCGCTTCACCGTAGAACTCCTTTGAGTGTCTAGTATTCCAGAGTGCAACTGCGTAGGGATGTCCTTCATACTTCCCAGCTAGAGCAGCAATATCGAAAGACCGGTGCCATCCTATTGTGTGCCTGATCTTCTTTCTCTCATCGTCAAGAATCCACACCAAATAGGATGCCACTCCATCAGCGCCGATAGTTCCTTCAACGGCGAATTTCGAACTGCCTAACTTGGCTAAGGTGTCTCGGTGAAGCTCAGGGAGACGGTCCACAGGAGTCGTGACTTCAGCTGGAATCAGACTGGGTCCTTGTCTCTTGAATCTCAAGGGATACAGTCTTTCATCCCAGTAGAACTCTGCACGCTTCTCATCCAACATTATTCCGTTGTTCTCACTGACGAACTTCTCAATCGCCTCAATTCCATCATCATTATCATAGATTGTTCCGTGTAGTGCTCCGGCTAGTAAGAATTTATTCCATTCAGCGGGAAAGCCAATCAAGCTCACCAATTTAGAGGTGTGATTGCTGTCAAGATATCTTAGATGATACGGCAATGCGCCGTCTATCATTAGCTGAGCGGCTTTGGCGAGGTCATCCATTGAGTCGAATGAGCATGCAAATGGACGAAGTTGAAGTTTGGGAATGGTTCGAAGTGTGACTTTCGTAATAATGCCAAGAGTTCCATAGGTTTTGGACAGCACATCATTGAGTCTGATTTTGCCACCTGCTTTCTCAGAGAGCCAAGCAGTTCCTTCAGCTGCTTCATCCTGCAAATCATCATGCTGAGATCCTAGGACTAATTCGCCAACTCGTACTATTTTCCCGTTTGCTAGGACTGCTTCTATCCCAACTACTTGATCACCAATCTCGCCATGCTTTGCTGATCCTATTCCGAAACCGCCACTGGCTACAAAGCCTCCTACTGTTGCCGCTGTTGCGCTTGACGGATAGATAGGCAAAGTAGTGCCCATTCGCTCAAGAACCATCAGCAATTCCCGCCAAGTGATTCCTGCCTCAACGGTAACTGTGCAGGCATAGTCATCAAGATGTACGATTTTATTCATCTGTGTGAGACTCACACAAAGGCCTCTCTTGACGGGAATAGATCCTCCCCAGCCTGATGTTCCATTCCCCCTTGGAACAATCGGCAGGTGATTCCTACTTGCATAGCGGAGAAGTTGTTGAAGCGATTTCACTGTAACTGGTTGAGCGACAAGATCGAACTCATTCTTGATTATCTGACTAGCCAGTGCTGGTAAATTGGCTGCATCTTCAGAGTATATGCGACAGGTTTCATTGTCTGCAGTAACATTGTCAGCACCCACGATGTCTTCCAGTTCCTGCGGTACGGTCCTCATTGCTCCTCGTCTCCTTCCCTATCGCCCGAGCGCAATGAGTTTGCCACAAGTTGTGTAATGTCTAGAACTTGAATACTGTAACCCAGAGTAATTGTTGCGAGGTCGAATGCCATTTCGCATCTGGGACATTCTGTTACAAGTAGTGATGCTGGAGTGACTGATGCATCCCTCAATCGCATCTCCGCAATCTGCGCGGACAAGTGTGGATCAATCATATTCAGAAGGGCATGTGATCCGCAACATCTGGTGTCCTCCTCAGATGAAACCATTTCGACTCGATAGATTCCAGGAATTCTCTCTATCACGTTCCTAGGTTCTTTTGAAACACCGAGAACCCTAGCCGAAATGCAAGGATCGTGATATGTGGCAGTTATCATAGGCTGCTCTTCGAAAGAAAGAAGTCCCTTCTGGATGAGCTGGTCAATGAACTGTGAAGCTGTCAGTAGTTCCATCTTTCTCACTGCTGACGTTCCTGCACTCTTGTGCATTGAACTAATCCATGTGCTAGCACACGATGGACAACTAAACACTACTTTCCTTACGCCAAGATCAGCAAGGGCTTGCGCATTTTTCTCAACCATGGTTGGAGTTCCCTCAGGTTCTCCAGCCCAAAGCAGAGGGGCTCCACAACATGACTCGTTCTCTCCGAGAAGAGTGTAGTCAACTCCTGCATGTTCCATGATTTTTATCATCGACTTGGCTACGTCATGGAGCTGGTGTTTCAGGGATACATTACATCCAAGAAAGAATGCGACATCCGCTTTTACATTGATTCTCGGCTCGACAATTTCTTCAATGCCCTCTGCCCACAGCATTCTGCTGGATCTGCCTATGGCGAATGGGTCGCCAGTCTTTTTGATTGACTCGCTAGCAAACTTGACTGGTGGTGGAGTAAGGTTTCTTTCTCTTGCCTCCTCACGCATTAGTTCCCAGAACCGATCGAGCCTGATACTAGTCGTACAGACAGTCGTGCAATGTTCGCATAGTGTGCAGAGGAAGAGCTTCCTCGTAAAATCTGGATTGAACTCAGCTTCCTTTTCTAAAATCGATTTTGTGATGCTTAGTTTTCCTCTTGGGCCGTATGGTTCCCATCTCATCTGGCGAAACACTGGACATACAAGTGTGCAATTACCACAAGATGCACAGACGTACGGATCGTTCTTCTGCCCGCTTTGTTCAATTGGCCCAGCTCTAGTCATTCCAAAGGAATGTCCATTTTCCCGCCTTAAGACTGTTAGGCTAGGTTCAAAAATGAAAGGACCCCGGAGCACACATACAGGCACTCCGGGTTGTCTGTGAAACTAAGATAGGTCCTCAATCATCTCGCCAGCGCAGGCAATTCCGGACCTAGAAGCCGCTTCCATGCTGGCATAGTATATTCCGCAGTTGGCAAATGACCCAGCAACATAGAGTCCTTCTACCCCAGTTCTATTCGTCTTGAGTCGGTCCTCCAGGATGCCAGGGGGCTGAGAAAGGACTGACCGCCAAATCTTCCAGCTCTTCTTCCAGGTGACTTTCTCTTCGACCCCAGGTATGAGCTCTTTGAGCTCACTGAGGATTTCATCGGTCGCGTCCTCATCACTCATCTTTAGCAGTTCTTTATCGATACTGGTGACAGTCAATAGTGATTCACCAATAGGAGCAAGGACCCCAGAGACCCGCTTAGCCTCCGCTACAATGTTGATCTTCTTGCCAGGTACAAAGGCGCCAACATTGAAGTCAAGCACGCGAGATGAAAGGCCGAAATAGGCAACGGTCGATGGAGCATAATTGAATTTGCCAACAGACTTGGCAAAATCGGCCGGTAGCTTGTTCATGTTCACAAGATTCGGAAGAAGGTCTATTGGTGTGGTCACCACGACCGCATCGGCATCAACGTGCTGATCCTTGCCATCTTGCTCGTAGTCGACTCCTTGAACCTTGCCGTCCTCAACTATGATTTGCTTGACCGTGGAGCTTACCTTTGGTTCTACCGCAAAGTTGCGTGCCTGAAGCATGAGAGTGTATGGGACACTCCCCAGTCCTCCTCGCTCAGGATACATCGCCTTGAATCCATCCTC
>JBHLQS010000074.1:7828-12936 GCA_048883405.1 Candidatus Thorarchaeota archaeon | reverse complement strand
GGTGTGCTCATTGCGGGCTGCCATCCTGGCGACTGTCACTACAAATCTGGAAATCTCTTAACAAGAAGAAGAGTCATGATGCTCAAGACGCTTCTCGACACAATAGGGATTGAACCTGATAGACTAAGACTTGAATGGGTTTCTGCATCAGAGGCAAACAAGTTCGCAAAAGTAGTCAATGACTTTGTGAAGCAGGTTGAGGAACTTGGTCCAAATAAGCTTGGGAGGGCGTGATGAATGTTTGAATATGAACCAGCAATTTGTCCATATTGCAGCTGTGGCTGTGGTATCTACTTGACAATAAAAGATGGAAAAATCATTGGCCAGGAACCCCGGAACGAGCATCCAATCAATGAAGGAGGCAACTGCCCCAAGGGAAGAAACGCCTTTCAATTTCTCTACGCTGAAGATCGATTAAAGACACCTCAAATACGGAAAAATGGCAAATTGGTGAAGGCTAGCTGGGAGGAGGCACTTGATCTTATCGCATCGAAACTAGGTGAGGCAGGTCCAAATGAGTTTGGCTTACTCGCTTCCGGGAAGAACACAAACGAGGATGCGTTTGTGGAGCAGAAATTCGCCCGTGTAGTCATGAAAACAAACAACGTCGAGTATTGTGGTCGTCTGTGCCATTCCTCTTCTGCTGCCGGTCTTGGTCCAACTGTCGGAGCTGGTGTGATGCCAATCTCTCAGCTCGATATCGAGAAAGCTGACTGTTTCCTTCTGGTAGGCATCAATCCCAGTGAAACATTCCCCATGATGACACGACGGATACTAAGAGCGAAGAAGAATGGCGCAAAGGTAATTGTGTTAGACCCAAGAAGCACAGTCACCGCTAGAGAAATTGGTGACATACACCTCCAACTGGAGTCAGGAACAGATGTAGCTGTATTGAACTCCATGATGAAGATTATACTTGATGAAGGACTAGAAAACAAAGAATTCATTGAAACCCGAACTACTGGAATTGAGGAATTACGAAAACACCTTGCAGCCCTAGACCTATTGGAGATGAAAGAAATCTCTGGGGTGGCCACAAAGGATGTGAAGAAGGCTGCACGATTATTTGCCAAAGCACGGACTGGTTGTGTACTGTACAATCAAGGGTTGAATCAACACATAACTGGAGCTGATGGCATAAAGGCTCTAGCCACCCTGGCACTGATAACCGGTCAATATGGAAGGCCAGGCACAGGTCCTTCTCCAACCCGTGGTCAAATCAATGGTGAAGGTACTGGTGACATGGGTTGCCTTAATGTGTTCTATCCTGGACTCCAGCACGTACGTACAGGTGTTCACAAGAAGTTTGAGGAACTCTGGGATGTAAAAGGCCTACCTGAAGAGCCCGGATTACCATATACGAAGATGGTCCAACAGACGAAGTATCTTTGGGTGATAGGGACGAATCCAATGATGGCAATTCCCGATACTGACAATGTGAAGAAGGCCCTCGAGGAGAAGGAGCTACTAATAGTCCAAGACATCTTTCCCACTGAAACTGCACAGCTGGCTGACATTGTTCTCCCAGCTAGTACGTGGGTAGAGAGAGAAGGAGTCCACGCTTATGTAGATCGGAGAGTTCAGAAGATAAACCAGATAATCGATCCTCCTGGTGATGCCAAGCCAGATTGGTGGATTGTATGCCAAGTAGCAGAAAGGATGGGTCATAAGAAAGAATTCGATTTTTCATCTTCTGGGGAGATTTTCGAGGAAATAAGAAGATGCGTTCCACCATACAAGGGCATAACCTATGAACGGCTTGAAAATACCATAGGAGGCATTCAGTGGCCATGTCCTACAGAGGACCACCCAGGTACCCGCACTTTCTTCACCGAGAAATTCAACACACCTGATGGACTTGGGCATCTTCAAGTCGTGAACTATCAGCCCCCTGCCGAATTGCCTGATGCAGAGTATCCATATATCCTCACAACTGGCAGAAGTATATTTCACTATCATACTGGCACTATGAGCCGGAGAACTCCAAAATTAGATGCTGAAGTGCCAAGTGCTTTCGTTCAAATCAATCCAAATGATGCAATCAAAGAGAAGATCAGGGGCGGGAGTAAGGTTGCATTGAGGACCAGACGAGGGACCATCGAAGCGGAAGCGCACGTTACTGATGCTGTTCCCGAGGGACTCGTGTTTGTTCCATTCCATTTCAGTGAGTCTTCTGCCAATAAGATAACCAATCCCGTTCTGGATCCTGCATGCGGAATGCCGGAGTATAAGGTATGTGCTGTGAAAATGGAGGTGGTAAAATGAGTTCGAATATGTACCTTGCTCGAACCACAGATTCCAAAATCTTGGATAGGACAGATAACGGTGGTGTTGTTACCTCGCTTCTGAGATTCGCACTTGAAACTGGAAAGGTTGATGGTGTAGTAGTTACAAAGGCGAGGAATGGTAATAGATATGCAGGTGTCCCTGCCTTGGTAACTGAGCCAGATGAATTGATTGATTCTGCTGGTTCACTTCATTGTTCAATTCCAAATATCGCTCGGTTTGTGAAAGAGTATCTTGACGGTGCTTCGAAGATGAAATTGGCAGTCGTGGGCAAGCCATGTGATATTAGGGCGATAATTGAACTACATAAAAGGGAACAGATTGACCTCGATAACCTGACTCTTATTGGATTAAATTGCACCGGGACAATTTCCCCCACCATTGCGAAACAGATGTTCATAGATGAGTTCAAAGTAAATCCCAATGAAGTCATTCGGGAGGACATCGATGAAGGAAAACTTGCTATCACTCTTGAAGACGGAACTACCAAATCACTTGACCTGATGAAGCTGGAGGAAAAGGGGTACGGGCGTCGCGAGAATTGCAGAAGATGCGAAATCAACATTCCCACCTTCGCGGATTTGGCTTGTGGGAAGTGGGGCACTGAAGAAGAAGAGGAAAAGGCTACCTTCATTGAAGCATACTCAAGTAAAGGTATATCGCTGATAGAAGAGGCAATAGAACAGGGACTCATTACAGCTGAAAAGCCAGATAAGAAAAGCATCCAGAGGAGAGAAGAAAGGGATACGGCTGAAAAGAAACTTGCTAATATGTGGAGGGAACGTGATTTCAAGCCAATCATGGATCTAGATCTTTCTGAGAGGCTGACATACTGGCTTGATGAATTCAGCAAATGTATCAAATGCTACGGATGCAGGGATGCATGTCCAATATGCTTTTGTGACCATTGTCTCTTAGAGGCAGAAAGAGGCTTTTTAGAGGGCGGCGAAATACCTCCAGATACAGTATTTCCACTAACAAGGCTTGCGCATGTTGCTGATTCTTGTGTTAACTGCGGACAATGTCAGGATGCTTGCCCAATGGACCTTCCTCTATCGAAGCTATTCTCGTTTCTGAATGCAAGACTCCAGGATGTGTTTGATTATATTCCAGGGACAGATGCGGACCAGAAACAGCCATTGTCTGCTGTGGTAATGGAAGAACTCCAAGTAGACGATACGTTCCTAGATATACCATCGATGAACAAGGCAATCCAGAAAAAGACTGCCAAAGGTAGCTAGACGTCTAGTGATTCCAAACCCTAAACCAGTTTGACTTATGGTTGCCTTCGAGAGGTGGAGCGAAATCACTTTGAGAACGTTTGGTGATCTCTCTCATATTTCACTGAGCTTCTGCTCTAGCCATTTTTCTGGATAGGTTTTGAATTTGCGCGGTGGATAGCATATCCATGTTCCAGCTAGTGATACCGCTGAATTCTCTTGCATCTCCAAAGAGATTTCTCTAGCCTCTTCAATGGATTCAGCAGTAAGACTTGCAAAGATCAGGGGCTCATTTGCTGAAATCCAATAGAGCCAGAATTCTTTGGGGTGCTTATCCTGAAGCCAATTTATCACGCCTTCATGGTCTGTATCCTTTGGATTGTACTCAATAGGAAGGAAGAATCTAGTTGCACCTGCTGCAGCAGTATTCCAACGAATGAGGAAATTAACCCCGCCATCCTCTTGGAGCTTCTTCAGGATGTTCCTGACTCTTCGCGCTGTAAGATTCGATTTCTCTGACAATTCAGTGATTGACATGCGGGCATCTTGACTGAGATATTTCATCACCCTGAGCTCAAGTGGCTTAAATTCTACATTATTACCATGATAATATGGATCTGTGATTACGGGATGCATATCCACATTCTCAATATGATCTAGCTTTCTGAGGAAGCTTCCAAGGTTGATAATACCGTTGGCGCCAATATAATCCGATATTACCAAGTAGAAACCATGTTCCTTTGTGGCAATGGGATTGACTTCACCAATGCTTTCATTTTCCCCAAATGTTTCGAGGAAGTCAGTTGGGGACTCTTGGCCGTCTGTGTCCACGAGTGCGATCGCTATGTTCGCGTTCATAGAATTCAATGTGGGACGAATAGTAAACGAGTATAGCGTTCCATCTTCTATCAGATTCTCAACTCGGTTCCTAGCTGCAGTAGCTGTATATCCTATCTTTGAACTGAGTTCCTGGTAGCTTATTCTACAATTCCTCGTCAATTCGGTTAGGATTCTCTTATCTAATAGGTCCATATCGCATTCAGCAACTCACCATTTCTGGAAGAGATAAGCCTGCTGGTCATACTCCTCCTATCCAGCGACCAGTGTAACAACCGTCCAGAGGCTCTCCTTTGCTCTCCCGGAAGTGTTAAGGAGAAAGTCGCTTAACGTCATAGTTGGGCCATGGAACCTATCGGGACAATTACAATGTATTTCCCATTCTTGGATGATGAGTCCAGGGAAATAATGCAGAACATTATGGATGAGGCGTACAACTACTGCGACTTTGTACAGCGTCTCAATGAAAGAGTCTTGAGTGAAGGTAGCCCTGAATTGGTTGTATACTTTGCAATTCATCACTCAGCGTTATTACTTGATATTGACAGCATCGACTCAATATCAAAGAAACACGGTACTATCCCCATTCTTCGTCCCAACCTCTTCTATGCCAGTGTCCATCAGGGAAACTACGATGCGGTTGAGCAAGTGCATGCTTCTGCGGATGCTGTGCTTGAAACGAATCCGCCGGAGTGGCTAGCGATTGAGATGAGGTTTCTGAAGTACGAAGCAGATCTATTACAATATCCAACAACACTCTATGAC
>JBHLQS010000074.1:0-7728 GCA_048883405.1 Candidatus Thorarchaeota archaeon | reverse complement strand
CCTGTGGGAGCTTATGCATTGCTGCTATCCGACCTCTACAATGTTATCAAGGATCCCACATCTGGATTGGAGTGGGGAAGATTCGCAGAGGATGATTTTGAGAGCAATCCAAGTGTCAGACAACGGGCTGTACTCAATCAAGCATGGTCACTGAGTCTGCTGAGGCTTCTTGATAAGGCCGGTGAAATCATTGATTCCGTACGGGAACCGATTCTCAAATCAGGCGTTGAGGGCAATCTAGGCTGGCTGTATTTTGTAACAGGTGTATCTGAGATGGTGGAGGGCAGTCTAGATAATGCAGCAAAGAATATGGAGGATGCCATTGAGTTGTATGAAGGAAAGCACCCACTAGAATATGTGCTTATCATCATGGAGAACTTGGCTCAATTGGATGCGCTTCGAGCCCAAGCAGACTTCGAGGAGAGAGAGAACCCATGGATAGCGCTTCTAGAAGAGAAAGCGACCTCAGATGACTTGCCTGGAATTTTGGGACAGGCATTGCTGCTCAAGGCAAAACTTGCTTATGTCGGCGGAGATGAAGGTGCGCTTCGAGAGTTAGCGGAGAAGATTCGCACTCTTGGAGAGAATCCTAGCATGGCGTTCTTGAATGAAGGTTTGGAACATCTTCTGACGAGGTCTTAGTGTGGCAGTTCCTGCAAATTCTTAAAAGGAACCTTTGCTGTTTATTTGACTATTTTCCATTTAGGGGAGAATTGACAATGCGCAAGAAGGGCCTAACGATTGTAGTGACCGCCATTCTCATCTTTGCTTTAAGTCCATTGCTGGGGCAGGGACAATCGAATGAGGATGATCTAGTGACCGAAATACCAAGTCCTATGCGTATCAATACTGGCCGGCACTGCATAATCCACTATATCGACTCCTCCCTAGCCACTCATCCTGCCCATGTCGGACATCCTGAACATGTTGTGGTTTTTGATGAAGTTAAGACCCTTGCCGACATTCTAGATAATACGTGGGATTTGTATGTATCAGAACCATTTGGTTTTACTGCGCCCCTGAATCCCGTAGATGTCTATGTTTATTACCTCGATTACAACAGAGGTGGCTACTTCTATGGGCCCATTGCAGCTACGGCCACACCAAGTTCAGGCTATCCTCCAATATTTTTTGACTCATACTGGCTTGGAAATAGTTACTATGTGGATACTCATGGTATGGACGAAGTCAAACCTCTCCATCTGGAGGAAGTTGCGGCTCATGAGCTTTTTCATATATTCCAGAGAAACTACCCCGTGTTTAGACAGGAATGGCCTGAATATTGGGGCGGAGCAACAGTAACTGAAGGTCAAGCTAAAGCCATAGTGGACATGCTTTCGGATGATATTGACCAAGCGAATCCACTAGAACTTGGTGAAGGAAACTTCGTGGAATGGGCAAATAACTACCTATCAAATCCTAGTGTGAGATTTCAAAACCTGGGCTACAGCGCAGCACTATTCTGGAAATACGCTATGGAGAAATTGGGCACTGTTGATGATGAACCGCATAGAGGGATAGATTTTCTAGCTGCATATTGGCAAGCTTTTGAGGAGGGGCAGTATAATCCGAATTTTATAGGGGAAGAGATTATTGACCCATTCAATGCGGCTCTGGAGATACTTAGCCGTGCCCCAGATGTTTCATACGAATTCACATTCAACGACGTTTTCTGTGACTTTGTAGTTGCGAACTACGCAAAGGATCTTCATGGACTTAATGTCAACCACAAATACCGCTATGTCGATGAGGCTCAGAATCCAGGCAGTTACAATTCTATGGACTTCCTACACATCAATGATGTGACTCCAAGTGCAGGAGTAAGCTATCAGTGGACCAATCAATACGCCAATAGCTGGACTCCATACTATTATCGCTACAACTGTGATAGCCAGACAGGTACTAGCCCCACTGACTACACCTACTATACCATAGAAATCGAGTCCAAGTATCCTGCTGGTGATCCATGGGATCTCTTCATGGAGTTATTGGTTGATGATACTTTCAACATCCTCTTCGAGTGCAACACGACTGGTGATTATTTCTTGCGCACTTTTCACGCAGATCCAGAGAATATTGTTGTGATTATTGCTGGATTGGATGAAATCGATACAAATCCGGGCGGCGACTTTGATCTATCAATGACTCCTTTTGACCAGATAAATCTGGAAATAATAGATCCCTTGGGATCTCATCCAGAAAGCGTAGGATTTCCTGACTCCCCAGACCACTTCCTCGTCACTGTGGATGTCAGGGATGGACAAGGCCAACCTGTTAGAGGCCTGCAAGCTGAGGATTTCGCGGTTAATGTGGGCGTTGAAACGGCTAATATTCTGAGCTGTGTCTATGATTCAAATGCACAGGTATACAATCTGGACATAGCGGCTCCAATCCAATCTGACCATAGTTTGTATGATCTGCAAGTGGCACTGTTCGACATCTCAGAAACTGAACCAGCATGTGTTGAATATGAGGAGAGATTTCTCAATACCATGTTGGTTATAGACCAATCAGGAAGCATGAACCTATACGAAAAGATGGACATTGCTAAGGACAAAGCTCGACTGTATGTCAACTCATTTGAATCTCCCAATTGGGTAGGACTTGTAGAGTTCAATGAAACCGCCAGATTACTCCATGAGCTTGCAGATGCTGGTGTCTTCCGCTCAGCTATAATTGAAGAAATAAACGGAATAAAAGCCAATGGAGCAACTTCCATCGGAGGCGGCCTGCTCGTCGCTCAAGAAGAGCTTGTTGATAAAGTGGGTGACGACCATCTAATGCACATTGTCCTGCTTAGCGATGGCCGGGAAAACACATTGCCTTGGATTTCAGCTGTTCGGTCGCTAATTGAGAGCAATAACATCAGGTTGGATGTTATTCTGATTGGAGACGATGCTCAGGTTGGGTTGCTAGAGGAGTTTGCCACTGCTACAGGCGGAACATTAGAGTTTGCACCAGAGCCCTCATCTGGAACCCTAGCAACGGAACTTGCGAGTGCTTATCGCGCTATAGCTGAAGATGTTCTTGGACAGCAACGTGTCTATTCCTCCCGTGACGAGTTGACAGGCCTATGGAAACCTTCTGAGTCATTCTATCTGGATGAAGTAGATGAAGCTACCGTAGTCTTCAGCTACAAGGCGAGTGATTCCCTGAGTTTAGCAAATCCCCAGATTATAGCGCCAGATGGCTCAATTTTCGCCACCTATTTCAGTGAAGAGCAGGCTGAAACATCAACAAATAGGTATGGTCACTTCCTATGGAATTTGCCTAGCCCTGAACCTGGTGAATATTCTCTCAACATCTCTGGTGCTGGCGATATAGAATATTTCTTTGAAGTTGGTGCCCGCGGATCCATATCTATGAGTATTTGGAAGGACACTAGTATGATTGGTCTTCAAGTCAGTGAAAAGTATACCGTACTTGTTAGTCTTGCAGATGAATCGCCAATTCTTGGCGCAAATGTAGTGGCAGAGATTTCCACAGGCATAGACTATGACAATATTATCACCTGGAATTTGACACTCTATGATGATGGACTCCACAAAGATGGCAGTCCAAATGATGGTCTGTATGGGAATATCTTCACTCGCACAACTGGCCTGGGAATGGATGTCCACAATGAAACAGGAATCACGTTTACTGTCAATGTCAAAGCGAATGGCACAACCAACAATCCTGGCTTCTTCACACGGGAAGCCACAGGTGCATTTCATCTCATAATACCTGAGGCGTGGGATGGAGATGCTGACGATCTTCCTGATGTGTGGGAGAATCTCTATGGACTTGATTCTTCAAGCTCAGCAGGCATGAACGGAAGAAGCGGGGATCCTGATATGGATGGCTTGAGCAATTTCGAAGAGCTAAGTGCGGGAACTAGCCCTGTCAATTCGGATACAGATGGAGGCGGAGAATCAGATTACTCTGAGGTTCAATTTGGCCGGGATCCCTACTCCAAGGAGGATGACTACTTCTACGATGCTACTAATAATATTGGAAAAAGACCGGGTATCTCTTTGACACCCGGGAACCAAAATGTGACAATTCGATACTATCTCACTCATGTGGATACTAATCTGACATTTCAGATTTTTCGGTCAGACGAACCAGTTTATGGTTATCAAATGGTAGCTCAAGGACTCTCAGGGAATAGGGGCACTTACTTGAATGATGGACTGACAAACAATCAAACGTATTTCTATAAAATAATGTCAGTGGGTCCTGCTGGGGAGCGTAGCGGCTACTCTGTAGTAGAAAGCACAACACCCAAGCTGGATGTCACACCTCCTCATGGACTTGTTTCAATAAACCATGGAGCTGAAAATACCACTTCTTTGGATGTGACATTGCACATTTTGGCAACTGCAGATGCTGTAGAAATCAGAATCTCTAATAATCCGCGATTTGATAATGCGACATGGGAAGTATTCGATACCACAGATGATGTGCCATGGACCTTGGATGGCGAGGGCACTCAAGCGGTGTATGTTCAATTCAGGGATGCCTTTGGGAATGTGGGCGAAGGTTTCAACGGAAATCGAGCATTTGATACAATTATAGTGAACATTGTGACAACGCCTCCTCCTGGGCCGATTGACCCTCTTCTTTTGGCTGCAGCAGGTGCGGGGGCGCTAATTCTTCTTGTAATCGCTATTCTAGAAGTGAGGAGAAGGCAATAGTTTCTTGGATGAAATCAAAGAAGAATTCCAGTTTCATTGGATCAAAATGCATGGTGTGTGGTTTGAGTTGATATTCCTATTGACGAAAAGACTCATTTCATGCCACAGGCAGTTATCATGGCACATATTCATGAGAGGGAGATTGGACTAATGGAGCCAATAGGAACAATAACCATGTATTTTCCTTTTTTGGACTCCAAGACCAAAGGCATCATTGAGAATATCATGCATGGAGCTTACAACTATTATGACTTTGTCCAGTGTCTGAATCAGAGGGTTCTTGACGAGGAAACTACAGACCTCACTGTGTTCTTCGCAGTTCATCATGCAGCTATTCTCTTCGATTTTCAGTGGTTGAAGAAGGCAATTAAGAAATATGCAGAGCTCAATATCATCCTTCCTAACATCTTCATTGCTAGTGCCTTTCAGGGCCATGGTGAAGACCTCCAAAGGGCTAGAGAGGCAGCGGATATTGTTCTAGACTCCAATCCTCCAAAGTGGTTGGCATTGGAGATGTACATTAGTAGGCTTGAAGCGGAAGTGCTTGGCTATCCCACTCAACTGGATGATAGATCAACTATAGATTCGATTGAGGAAATCATGGAAAAGAATCCTGAATTGAGATTCTATGAGTCACGAGTATATGGTAATCTCTCATATCGAGCTGATAATGAAGGTGATAAAGAACTGGCGCTTAATTACATTGAGAAAGCAATTTCAAATGCTGAAGTCCATAATGACCTGAACAGACTCGCTCGGCTATTGCGGTCAAAAGCCCGGCATCTTCAAGCAGTAGATTTGAAGCAATCAGCAGACCTACTAGAAAGAGCTCGTGGCATGTTTGAATCCATGGGCGATAAAGATGGACTTGCAGACGCGTCATTTCAGCTATCGAAAATTGAAGCGATTCGTGGTGAGTATGATCAAGCCATTGAACATATCTTGGAAGTTATTGCTATTCGGGAGAGTCTGGGACGACCAATTGGACCCTATGCAATGACACTCTCAACAATCTATAATGCCATTGATTGCCCTACAGAGGGCATTGAATGGGCATTAATGGCTCAAGAAGATCTTCAGCCATTGCATCGCCCGCGAGCAATACTTAATCAGGCGTGGTCTCTGATTCTCCAGCGCAAACTAACTGAAGCTTTTATGGTCCTCGATAGCATTCGTAAGTCAATTTTGAAATCAGGTTTAGAATATCAGCTTGCTGCACTCTATCTTATCAATGGTGTTTTGGACATGGTGGAAGGAAACCATTCAGGAGCGGCGGTTAGTCTGGAAGAATCTCTTGAGATCTATGAACGCCAGAAATCTATGATGAGCGCACACATATGCTCTCATTATCTTGCTCGAAACGAATTCTTATCAGTAGATTCTCTGGAGCCCCTAAAAGGAGTGGGTCCTTGGCTTACGTTGCTGGAAGAGAGAGCGATTTCTGAGGACTTACCCGGAATATTGGCTCAAGCATTGATACTCAAATCGCAATTATTTATGGTCCTGAATAATCAGGAAGAATTCAATACTGCAATACAAGAAGCTGCTATTCTAGTTGAAAGCGCCAATTTAACTTACCTTAAGGATAAAGTAAGCAAGTTGCTTGAGAGTGCGTGACACGTCTTAGACATTCTGGAATGCATCTGCCATTCAGCATCTGCCAAATCATCATATCATCCAACGTACTCAGTACATCTGCCTACAAGCGCAATATCATCATATGGACCATCTTGGAATTATGAAATTCCTTCGATTTCCATTTATAAAACAAAAATGGATGAAAGAGCATGATGAATCATGCTCTATTCAATTGAATTATCCAATGATTATCGGCACCTAGGGCATAATCCATCTATCAAGTAGTCCGACCGTCGTCCACAATTGCTGCATATACCTGATCCGTAATCGAAGCCAATTTCTCCATCTGGATCCCACGGACCATCTAAGTCGTATACTATTTCATCATTGGCGTCCGTTTCTGCAGATATCAACTCGCAGATCTTCTTGGCACAGTCCTTGTCAACACTCTTTGCAATGTTTTGAAGAGTTTCAATCACCGTTTCAGCTCTTCTCTCCAAGAAACGCCAGCTATAATTATATTTCAAAGCCCTTTTGCTGGCCGGCTCATCCTTCTTCGCAATATGGTCCCGAATCTCCGGGGAGCATAGGATTTGCCAGATTAGGATATTGAAATGATAGAAAACCCACTTCTTCATCTTTGGTGATGATTCCTTTCCCATCACGGTTTCCTCCTAGCGTGCGATTGCTCCAAATAAAATGCTTCCTTCGATAAAAACCTTTGTTACTTTATAGAATAAATGTGAAGTTGCATTGAGCTAGTAAAATGAAAAAACTTGGAATCTTAGAGCTGGGAAGTGCGCTAGGATTCCAGCATTTTCAACGTAATGTGAGCTGCTTTTGTAGCGCTCCTTCCTCTGATATATAACAATAGTTAATCTTGGAAGATGTCAAGGGTCAGCTATGCCATTGAATCCTCCTAAGATTGACTCAAGATCCTATAGAGAACTCCTAACAGTCGCAGTGTTCATTATTGCTGGTGCAATCACCTTCATCTATCCAGATACGATTCTACTGGCAATGTACCTCATTCAATCAAGTACAAACGCGGCCAGGGACATTTCGATTCAGCTAGCTAGAACTATTCCAAATGCCATCCTCTGGGGCGCTGCCGCGTATGTGCTGATTAGAGTTTCCAAGAGATTACGACACAAGAATAGGTGAAGAGGCTAGCTTCCATGATGAGGCAGGAGCAATCGGTATGTGTCATCGTTTCAGACATTTACAGCATTAGCAATCAAAGTCATGATTTCGTGCTTTGGATGAATCGTTTTCGTTCCTTTTCCCACTTCTTTCGTTCTGAGCGAAGCTGAAACAAATCCACGTCTTTGTAGATGAGCCCTTCCTCTCCTGCTTGAAGTTTCCTCTCCACCTTTTCTTTCTCAGGAGTGTATATGAGTGAGTCACCAAACTCAGCGACATTGGCAAAGAAACAGTATGCATAGATGGATCTTCTCGCATCGAAATGAGC
>JBHLQS010000073.1:0-12954 GCA_048883405.1 Candidatus Thorarchaeota archaeon | reverse complement strand
TAATGGGCCATCATCATTTGTTAGGCAGACTCTGTGCAATCCATTTCTCTCCTACGATGTCCGGCTGCCGTACCTCTATTTGAAGATAAGAATGACGGAACATACCTGTTCTTGCTACTCTAGTTCCTTCCTAAGGATGTCTATGATCTTTCTTGAGGCATCCCCTTGTCCATATGGGCACTGTCTGTCCTTATCCAACCCATCTTGAATGCCTCGACCAATCAACCTAGGGAACTCTTTGGGATTCACACCCACAACTTCGGCATGCCCTGACCTCACCGCTTCGGGTCTTTCTGTGGAGGTCCTTAGAACAAAGACTCTCTTGTTGATTGATGGCGCTGTTGCCTCCTCCTGGATTCCTCCAGAGTCAGTCAAAATGAACGAGCAATTCTTCATGAGTGAAAGGAAGTCTAGATATGCGACGGGTTCTATCACACGAATCCAGTCAGCATCTTTGATTCTGGACATGAGACCAAACTTGGTTAGCTGTTTCATGGTCCTTGGATGCGCAGGGAATACTATCGCGATTTCAAGTTCGATAAGCCCCTCCACCAGCCCTTCAAGTACTGCCTTATTGTCGACGTTTTCTGCTCGATGGAGAGTCAGTAGAGCGTAGGAGTCATGTCCAGTGCTCATAGCCGATTCCACCTTCTGAATAGCTATTGGGAGCCGGTTCTCGACTGCATCAATAACGGTATTTCCAGTAACAAAGACCTTGCCCCATACATTCTCCTTTCTGAGTATCTCAGCAGAATTCTTGGTTGGTGCAAACAGAAAGTCAGAAGCATGATCAGTTAGGCGTCTGTTGTACTCCTCAGGCATTCGTTGGTCATAGCTTCTGAGACCGGCTTCAATATGAGCTAATGGTATGTGAAGCTTTGCAGTCGCGAGAGCTGCTGAAAGAACTGCGTTTGTATCACCCTGAACTAAGACTATATCAGGGCTGTTGAGGATGAGTTCCTTCTCAATACCTATCAGAGCATTGGCAGTTTGCTCGGACTGCGTTCCTGATCCAACATTCAGATTCTTGTCAGGCCCACGCAATCCCATGTCTTCGAAAATCGAGCTGCTCATGAGATCTGAGTAGTGCTGCCCAGTATGGAGGAAATAGTAGGCGATGCCTCTCCTCTCACATTCATAGATGATAGGGGCCATCTTTACAATCTCTGGTCGTGTCCCGACAATGATAAATGGCTTCAATCAAATCCTCCAGCCAATGACCATTGCTTGGCGCTCATAAGCATGATGTTCCATAGCCCCTTATGCAAGGACATACATTCTGAAAACACCTAAAAGAATGTGCGGAGTATTGTGATTCGTTCCAGCGTGTCTGAGGTGAGTTTGGAGCATGCGATATGGCCAAGGTATCTTCATCGGCGCACTTCTTCCAGGTATTATATTCATTGGCAGCATATTCCCTAAAATTGCGGGCCAGGGAGTGACGGACCCACAAGTCCTAGCATCGATTTGGTCATTGTATATACTCTGGTTCTTCATCTCGCTCTGCATTGCAATTTTTCCAGTCATTATCGTCTATGTTAACCGAAGGGAAATGTTTCGCGAATTCCTCATTTTCGAAGCAGGAGGATTTGCCCTCTTCTCCCCGCTCTGGCTCTTCCTTGCAACTGATTTGTCCGGAGACTCTTGGACTGATATCATCTTCGTTGGAATCGAAAATGGATTATTGGCACCTGGTCCAGGTGGAACATTGATCGGAATAAACATCAGTAACATCTTCATGGTTCCGTTGCTAATTGCAATGGTGATTACTGGCCTTGTGATGTTGCGCCCCTCCTTTGTTGCAGAGCATGGAGGTGTCCCAATCAAGAAACCATCCAAGGCTCCTGCTGAACCTGCACCGGCACCATCACCGGGCGGTCCTCCCGGAGCTCCAGCTGCACCTGTCACAGAAGACCCACTGGAGCAAGAGCTTCCTGGAGTGAAACCCCCTGCTGTAGATGAAGCCAGCAAGGTGGAACTTCGTAGCCTTCTCATGGAGTTGGGAATTCCAGATCCAACCATTACCGCGATATTCAATGCCGGCTATGCGAATGTGACTGACATAGTTGCTACCAGCGCCGAGCAGCTTGCCCTCACGACAGGATTAGACAAAGCTACAGCTGAGAATCTCCACATGGCTGTACAGAAGAAAGTGTGGTTTGGTGGTATCTGAGCCAGAAGTTGCCAGTTTTGCTCTTCTACTTCAGCTCAATCATTGCATCAAGTGCGATTGTAACTAAATCATCAAGAGGCGGTTTCCCGACTATCTTTGTTTCCTTCTCGATATTCTCACCGACGATAACGCAGATTGTTCCAACTTTTGCTCCACGAAGGTGACCAATAACAAACAGTGCGGCTGATTCCATCTCAGTGGCGAGTACATTCGCTCTTTTCATGGATTCCCAATGTTCTCTCATTGCCTCAGGATTTGTCACCAGGTTTGGATACTCACTATAAAACGAGTCTTTGCTATGTCCAATTCCCAAGTAGTATTTGGCTCCCTGCTTCTCTGCAGCATTTGTGAGTGCCGCAACTACCTGTGTGTCAGCAACCGCTGGAAACTCGAGTGGAACATACTGTCTAGAAGTCCCGTCATCTCTAACCGCGCCTGTGAAGATGATCACATCTCCTGCAACCAGGTCTGGATGAATTGCACCGGCTGTTCCAACTCGGATGAAAACTCTGCAGCCAACTCTAACGAGTTCCTCAATTGCAATAGCAGCAGATGGGCAGCCGATTCCAGTCGAGCATACGCCAACCGGTACTCCTTTGTAAGTTCCTTTGAAGCTCCAAAACTCACGATTCTTTGCAACCTCTACCGGCTCGTCAAAAAACTGCTCAGCGATGAGTCGAGCTCTATCAGGGTCTCCAGGCAGCAAGACGAGTTCCGGTATCTCTCCTGGTGCAATATCAATATGGTATTCCTTGTCATTCCGCATTCAGTGGCCAACCCAAGGGCGCCGAGTCTGAACACAAGAAAAGCGTTTCGATAGAATGGTCATTCGGATTCGTTTGGAGATAGCCTTAAAAGTCCCCAGCAGAGGGCGTGGTCCAGTGTTGATAATGAGCGAAGAGATTACTGAGCTGCAGCGCGAAATACTTGCACTCATTCTAGAGGACAACCGCAGAGCAGGAGCTATTACGAGAACTCTTCAACAACGACACGTAGAGTGCAATCAAAATGAGGTCGTCATGGCTCTCAATGATCTAGAGAAGCGCGATTTGGCTGAGCGAGCGACCGAAAAGACCTGGGCCGCGAAATCCAAAGCTCAGGATTATCTTGACTAGACCTGTTTCCTGGAAGCACTTCATAGTTTTTTCACAAGTGTGTCTACTATGTTGTAGGTCAAGTTGGGCTCGTCCTCGCAAAATGCATGAGTTCGAATTGTGTTGGTCGTTACGATTCTTTCCTTGCTCTTCTCAATCAATGCTTCCAAGAGCTTCTCTCCTCGGTCTCTAATTGGCAGGACATGTGCCACCACCATGCCTACGTCAGATGCGCCTAGCGAATATAGCCGCTCAGCAGCTTTCAATAGGGTGCTGCCACTCTTAGTGAGGTCATCAATAACTATGACTTGCCGTCCTTTAACATCAAGGTCTCCATGCAGTTCAACACAATATGAACTCGTTCGGCTTTTTCCAAATCCTTCAATATCGTAGCGTTGCTTGGCACCTTCATCTGGAGTGACTACCAAGCAATCTGAAAAACCAAATTTCTCGCGACCGAAAGCAATGAGGTCCGGGATGATGTCGATTTCCTGGTATGCTCCTCTCTCGATGAGATCTTCCACCCAAGGTAGATCATGAGGTGCATGCGGATTTACAACCCATATCTTGTCGCATGCATTGGCAATTTGGCGTGTAGCCCATCTTCCGGCTGAGGCCTCACCAGTCAAGAATGACTTGTCCTGAAGCGCAAATGGTTGAAAAGTTAGAACCACCTCAATGCCAGAGGGAGGTTCAATAAGCGTTTCCTTGAACTGCTTGTGAGCGATTTTCTCCACCGCCACCGGATGTGCCAAGATGTCAAGAAGAAGGAGTAGCTCAAGAACTCTGTCAGAGGTTGTGTAGCGCTCAAATTCCGCGGGACCAGCTCCGGTGCAGCTTTGGATTACAACCACTTTGCGGTTGGATAGCTCTGAAACTCGGCCCAGTCTAGCATATATATCAGTGTTTGGGAAAAGACGTCTACTATCATAATTGAGATTCGATGTGAACACACGAAAGCCATGTTCTTCGAATCGCTCCCTAAGATGCTCTGCACCGCTTGCAAGGACCACGTCGTAATCCTTCATCTTCAACCACCGACGATTTTGTGGCGGGCTTTGTTCCTTTAAGATACTTTGCCTTTATACGCCACGTCTGGGCTGTCCTGTCCGACATAGTGACTCTCTGATCTGTCGTCATACCCGCGTTTGGCTGGACTACTTAGAGGTACAAACATTATCTGAACTATTTGCATACCTGGCCGGAGTAGAACTGGACTGAGATTCTCACAATAAATCTCCAATGTCAGCCTGCCGGGCTTTTTCATTCCCGTTCCAGGGTTCACCAAACCAGCAGCATGTACAATGATACCCAAGCGGGCTATGCTTGACCTTCCTTCTAAGAGTGCCGCATAGCTAGAGCCAATTCTGATTCGTTCTATTGTCTGACCCAGAATGAATTGTCCCGGAAGAATCATGAAGGGCTGGCCCTCTGTATCAACAATTTTCGTGTCTCTGTCCAGCTCTTCCCGATTTTCTACATCTATTGGTGTGCCAGGATTGTAAATTCGAAAAACACTATCCAGCTTGAGGTCAATGCTGCACGGGCCAAGTGAATCAGGAGAGAATGGATCTATAAGGATAGTTCCTTCCCCTATTGCCTTCTCAATATCGACATCGGATAACATCATCTATATGTCACTCACCAGAGTAATGTCTTACAAAGTCACTAAAAGATTGTACGCTCGCTTATCTTTGTCATCAATAGGTATGTGTGTTTATTGAGTCTGACAGCCAGAAACCTCCTCCAGAAGATTGCCCGTGACACAGGGTTGCCCTACAAGCATGTGGCTAGGAATATCAATGAAGCCATGAATGGTGGAAAGGGGCTGCTTGAGGCGGTTCAAGTGCTGACAAGGAAACATGGTCTTGACTCCAAGAAATATCAAATCGACGCCCTCAAGACTGTCAAAGAAATAGAGAGGATTCTGAAAGAAGACTATACACAGACTCTAATGATATCCGCAGTTCTCGGTCAAATGGTCGAAGCAAAGGGGAAGGACCGATTCCCCGCTCCTGCCTTCTTTGCCTTCCTTGAGGTTCTCTCTTCTGTTCCTCAAGCACCAAAGGACTCTAAGGAAGAAACATCCACGGAGATTGAAGATCTTACAACCCAGATAATCGAACTAACCACAACACTTGTGTCAGTGATTTGTGAGTGGTCTCATGAAGGAGTAATTGGGGTGGCAAAGGACTGCCCGCCCGATTTGAGGGAGCTAGCGCGTCTTGTCTTTCGCAAGACAATGATGCTTCAGTCGGGGCTTTGGGCGTGCATTTCCTGTGGAAGAATCGTGGATGTGAAGAGTACTAGGGCATTGATGTGCGAAGAGTGTGACATCAAGATGGGTGATGATACAGTCAATCCAGGTGACTCTTCAAGGCACACACGAGATCGAACGGGTTTTGGCCAGACAAGGAATTCGGAGGAGCAGAATTAGTCAGAGTCAGATCCATACCCCGGAACACCTAGCATATTCAGACTGAGTCCTTTATCGAGGAGACTGAGCCCTGTTTCTACATCGCCCTGATGAACTGTTATATCATCCACTTGGAGGATATGGTCCGTTTCGGCCGCTCTTTCAAGAAACAACACAACTGGATCCAAACCAGCAACTGGTCCAATGCTAAGGAGTGGTGCAACCAGGCCATCATAGAAATCGGATTTTCCAAGGGGCACTTCCATTCTCTCTAGAAGGCGATTGCCTTTTGCTGACATCACCTGCCCGCATGTTGCCTCATCATGAGTCATCAGAGCAATAACAAATCTTGTTGGAACTTTTCCCCGCAGATAAAATAACATGTCCGTGACCCACTCATATTCGCGTATCAGTATGTCACCGAAAATTAGCATTAGGTCACCAGAAATCATAGCATGGACTGGGACCACGGGAGGTTTCATTTCTGTTGGATATCTGGTCCAGGTTGAGAATGAGGGGGAATTGAAGACAAGAACATTTTCAAACGTGTTGTGCTCATAGAGCCGACGGCAAATTGACTGCCCAATCGGGTTCAAGCCAAGTATTATGCTCACTTCTTCAAGCCGAGCATCTTTCTTGTAGACCTCAAGAATTGGTGATATCCATTCCTGCTCGAAATCAACCATCATTCTATCCCTGCTTCGAATTCGAGCATTGTCTAATGACTGTTCTTGTTGCAGAAAATCATCAATCACCTGGCACAAGGAGTGGGGAGAACACATGCATATGCGGCGGGCTCGCCTACACATCGATGAATTCAAAAGGAACGCTCATCACGCGCGGGACTGTCAAGAGCACTTTGTTCAGGTGTCTCTTGAGGTGATATTATGTCTGGAGAAGATAAAACGCTGAATCCGTTTGAGATTGCCAAACAACAGATTGACATTGTTGCGAAACACATGGAGCTTGATGATGACCTTCTTGAGGTTTTGACGCATCCAAAGAGAGTTCTAGAAGTTTCGGTTCCGGTTAGAATGGACAATGGCAAGATTAAGGTGTTTACAGGGTACAGAGTTCAACACAATGAGGCACGAGGGCCATTCAAAGGGGGAATCAGGTATCATCCCCAAGTAGATCTTGATGAAGTGAAAGCATTAGCCACCTGGATGTCTATGAAGACTGCAGTGGTTGATATTCCATATGGCGGTGCAAAGGGCGGCATCATATGCAACCCTAAAGAGATGTCAGAACATGAAATTGAGCATCTGACACGTAGATTCACTTCAGAGATTTCTCTAATAATCGGTCCCTACCGAGATGTGCCGGCACCAGATGTTAACACAAATTCACAGACTATGGCTTGGATTATGGATACGTATAGCATGAATCACGGGTATGCTATCCCTGAGGTTGTTACTGGAAAGCCTCTTGAAGTCGGTGGCTCTCTCGGAAGAAATGAGGCAACTTCAAGAGGTGCAGTCTTTTGTGTTAGAGAAGCCGCCAAGTTGATTGGCCTGGATCTAAATGGTGCAACAGTGGCAATTACTGGATACGGCAATGTGGGCTACAATGCAGCATGGCTAATAGAGGAGCTGGGTGCAAAGGTGGTTGCAGCAAGTGACTCAAGAGGAGCAATCTACAACCCTGATGGTCTAGATGCCAGAAAGGTAAATGAACACAAACAGAAAACAAGCAGTGTCAAGGACTATCCTGGAGCTAAGAACATAAAGCAAGAAGAAGTCTACGAACTTGATGTTGACATCATTATTCCTTCAGCTCTGGAGAATGAGATTACTGCCGCGAATGCTGACAAGGTCAAGGCAAAGATAATTGTTGAAGGTGCCAATGGTCCTACGACACCTGAGGCTGACGAGATACTCTTCAAGAAGGGCGTATTTCTGGTACCTGACATCCTTGCGAATGCGGGAGGAGTCACTGTTTCTTATTATGAGTGGCTACAAAACTTGACACGAGAGTCTTGGACGGAAGACGAAGTCAATGAGAAGCTTGAGAAGCGCATTGTCAGTTCCTTTAACGATGTCTATAAGATATCTCAAGAGAAGAAGGTCCATATGCGCACAGCCGCTTATGTGCTTGCTGTCGGTCGTATCGCTGCAGCTCACAGACTCAGGGGACTCTTCCCATAATACTACTGAGGCTGCTTCTCAGGCAGCCTCTTTTTCTTTCCTAATTTTATCTCGAGCCATTTCTAACTGTAGTAAGAATCTAGTCTAAAAAGAAAAGAGTGGGGACATAAGTCCCCTTAAGAACGTCAGACACTTACTAATCGAGCAGAATCTTCTCCATCTCAGCCCTCTGGTAGCGATGGGGCATTGGGATTCCAGTAACCTCTTCAGCAAGAGGAGTAAGTGAACAGACATCATCTCTGTCTAGGAGTTCAAGCTTCCATTTCCTGTTACCTGCAAGGAGCTGCTTGAGTCCTGTTCCGAGACGTTCATGATAATAGGAAAAGACACCAATAGCGCCCTTTGGCATGTCTTTGTACTTGTCACCCCACTTGTCCCTGAGCTTGGGCGAGGCAACCATGTACTTCTCAGGATCGTCCCCATACATTTTCACGAAGGGTTTAGGAAGCTTGCCCTCCTTCGCCAGCTCCGCGAAATATGCGCCCTTGAAGGATGCTGTGATCGGTGATCTCGCCATTGCTACCGCTTTAATAAGTGGTCCTTTGCCATCCAGGTTAGACATAGCAATAGCCTTGAATATCGCAGTTTCTTCGATTATCCCTCCTGCAATCGCAAGAGTTGGAACATGTTTCCCTTTCTCCTTGAGAATCTGGGCACATCTGAGTACTTGCTCATACAGATATAGTGTAGGTGTGCTTGCTTCATTCATCATTGGGACTGGTGACATCCCCGTACCTCCACCAGCTCCATCAAATGTCAGGTGTTCAATCTTAGCTTCTGATGCTACTTTGAACGTGAATGCCACGTCAACTGGTCTATATGCGCCAGTCTTCATGAAGACTTTCTTAGCACCGTTATCTCGAAGCCACGCAATGTCCTCCTGCATTCCCTTGAACTCAGGCATGCCGACTCTGCTATGTCTCTCGAAAGTCTTGAAAACACCATCGTTGAATGCTTCACAGATAACAGGATCATCGGGATCTGGGAGGACTACATAGCCGCGACTCTTGAGCTGCTTCGCTCTCTCCAGACTATAGAGTCTAACCTCTCCACCTATGGCTTTCGCTCCTTGTCCCCACTTTCTCTCAATTACATTGACTTCAAGTTTGTTTATCGCATAGAGATCAACACCAAGCCGCTGATCCTCTACATTGGTCTGAACGACTATGTCTCCGTATTTGCCATCCCACCAGTCACGGTATGACTTGATTCTGAAGTCCATATCGGGAGAATGATCAATCTTCTTCTGCCCATTTACCTCTTTGAACTTGGAATCCGGATCCATTCCGCAAACATTTTCACCAACAACCTGAACAACACCTGATAGCGCTGCACCTCCAGCAATATGCTCCCAATTCCGCTTAGCCACCGCGGTCGATCCTAGCCCTGCTGTGAACACAGGGACCTTCATTGGGATTCCTCCAATCTGTGTAGTCACATCAACATTGGGGAAAATTGCCACATCGGAGTCAGCCTCGATTCCATGGGCGCTTTGTACCTGCACCATTATTTGGAAATCTTCCCATCCAAGACCATAGTATTTGTTTCCTGAAGCAGTGCTGGCACCAAACTCCTCGGGTTCAGGATACAATACTTCCTTGCCTCTGAAGGCTGATTTGCTAATCTCGCAAAGAACAGTGCATGATCTTATACAAGCCGCGCACATTCCTGATTGAGGATTAACATCAGATTGGCGAGTTCTTGTTCCTGACGAACCACGTTTATTTGCTGTGCCAGGATTAGGAATTCCTACTGTTGTCATCAATATACACCTCACCCTGATTATTCAAGGTTCTAGGAAGCGAGGCGATTTTGCACCACTACTTAAGTTTAATCCCTTCTTTGGACTATTCATCTATTCTCTATTCATTCGTGAAATACTGCAGGCTATAGCTGATTGGAGGAATAGAACAGCTACTTTCTAATTATCTCAAGAAGCTCGGCAAGTCTTCTCTTTACATCCGACTCAACAGTCGACAATTTGGCCAGTTCACCAATCTGCTCAATGTGTCTATTTCTATAGTTCTCTTCTGAGATTGTGCCCTGTCGTCGTTGGACCTCCAATTTGTCCATGTCTGAGCTGATTTCTCGCCTTTTCTGCTCAACTAGTTCAAAGCCTTGTTTTAGCGACATCCATTCAATCATGGCATTGCTTTTTTCCTGCTCCAGACGTTCTCTGCGATGTTTTTCTTCCTCCAGCTGTTTCAGCTGTCGATTTGCCGCCCGAATCTCTTTCTGAATCTCGTAGAGGCGGCCTTCTACTTCTCGCTTGACCTGGACCATCTGTGTCGAAACACGCCATTTTTCTCTATATTCCTGTATGTGTTCTATTTCAGATATCTCTCCCTTCTCCAGCTTCTTGTCAAGATCAGAGAGCTCAGTTTTCACCTGGTCTAGCTTGGCTTTGAGTTCATCGTATGACTTGCGGAGAGAAACCCATTCAACACTATACTGAGCTAGGACCTCTTTGGGGTCAAGGTAATAGTCGTCCCTTGACCCTCCCTCGTGGTGACTCATGAACAGCTCTCCGTATAATCGCATTACCCGTATCATTCATCCAGGCTTAAGGGTTTTCTTGGGTGCCTATGCGTCGTGTCAGCTTCATTCAAATTCTGATTCGCGAGCTTCCTTCTCAGGCTCTGACTCAGGAGGCGTTTCTGTATCAAGAGACTCCCATTTTGGAGGTGGCTCGCTTTCTGATTCGTATTCTTCTTCCTCTTCTGCTTCCTCTTCCTCTTCTTCTTCCTCCTCGTCCTCTTCCATATCCACAACATCCTCAAGTTCCTTGACGGCTGTTGTGATAGCTTTCAGCTTTCCTGTTTCGAGCTTCTCCAGAAGTGTGTAAAACATGCGCTCTACAACCTTCGATTTGCCCTTGGCTTCGAATTCTAGTTCTCCAAGCTCAAATTCAAGCTCAGTGTAATCTGCCGCTTTCTTCTTGGATTTCTTGACCTTCTCCTCATCCTCACCCATTGGATGCACCTAATTGGCTCATTCAGATTTCTGCTAATAAATGATTCACACACCTGGATAATACCTAGACTTTATGAGGAGGTAGAATAGACAATTGCTGGTGGGAACAACGATGGATTTGAGGATTGATCTTGTTCCGGAGGAGAATCGAAAACCCAAGCCAACAGATGTTATGAGTGTCGCATTTGGTACAGTGTTCACTGACCACATGTTCTCAATGACTTACTCAGATGGAGAGTGGAAGGACCCTCTCATAGGGCCTTTCCACTCTCTCTCATTGAATCCTGCAGCTCTTGTGCTACATTACGGCCAAGGCATTTTTGAAGGATTGAAAGCCTACCGACGCAGAGAGCGAGTGTTTCTATTTAGACCTGATAAGAACATAGAGCGATTAAACGCTTCGGCAGAGAGAATGGTGATGCCTGCGCTGGACAACGAATTCGCCTTAGAGTCCCTGAAGAAACTTCTTCAAATTGAACGTGACTGGGTTCCACAGGTTCCAGGTAGCTCATTGTATATACGCCCCACTATGATTGGTACTGAGCCAAAGCTTGGTGTCAGACCCTCTACGGAATACATGTATTATGTCATTCTGAGTCCAGTTGGACCTTATTTCAAAGAAGGATTCAACCCTGTTGGTATCATGATTGCTGATAGCCATGTGAGAGCCGCACATGGTGGCATTGGATCCGCCAAGACTATGGGGAACTATGCTGCCGGGCTTCTGGCAGGCACGGAGGCTATTCACTCCGGCTATTCACAGGTCTTGTGGCTTGATGCGCATGAGAGGAAGTATCTAGAGGAAGTTGGCACGATGAACATCTTTGTGGTGTTTGATGATGAATTGGCGACACCTCCACTAGGGGGCACAATTCTTCCTGGCATCACACGCGACTCGGTGTTGCGCCTTGCATCTGACTGGGGCTTAAATGTCAAGGAACGAAAGATATCGATTGATGAAGTCATGAGCGGCATCAAAAATGGAAAAGTCAAAGAGGTCTTTGGATGCGGGACAGCAGCAATAATCGCTCCTGTAGGCACTCTCCACTATAAAGGCACTCCTCATTCTGTTGGTGACGGAGGAATTGGTCCACTAACTCAGAAGCTCTATGATGAGATAGTAGGTATCCAATCAGGAGAGCGAGAAGACCCTTATGGATGGGTTATGGAATTAGAATAACTGCAAACTGTCCTTCAGGAAGCTTTTTCCGCTCCTATGCAGTCGTGTTGAATCCTGAGGTGGCCTATCTGACGTCACAATTGTCTGTTGATTTCACCAAATGCACTGGTTGTCGAATATGTGAATTGGCCTGCTCTGCAAAACATGAGGGCAAATTCCAACCAAGCCTGGCCCGTCTGAAAATTGTCAAGTATGATGATCTTGGTGTAGATATTCCAAACATCTGTGGACCTTGTGAAACAGCGCCTTGCGTTGACATTTGCCCAGTCTATGCCATGCGGCGAGATCCAGTATCAAAGATGACATTCCTTGTTGAAGAGAAATGCATCCTGTGCAAGTCCTGTGTTGGTGCATGTGTCAATGGCATTATTCTTCTAGACAACGAACGAATGAGGATTATCAAGTGTGACCATTGTGATGGAGACCCTGAGTGCGCCAAGGTCTGTCCGACTGGAGCCATAGTCTATGGACCTACATCTACAGTACGGACAGTTGATCGTCACTCCAAGATTCTAAGCTACCTAAAAGAGATACAGCGCACTGCTGATGTATCTAGTTCTAGCGGAGAGAGCTGATGTGAGGTATGGCGGCTATAAGAACAGGATTCTCCGTGTGCTTCTAAATGATGGTGAGTTCAAGTCTGAACCCCTTCCAACGGATTGGATTCATGACTACATTGGGGGTGATGGCTTTGCAGCTAAGCTTCTCTATGAAGAAGTGCCTGGACGGACAGACCCACTTAGTCCTGAAAACAAATTGCTGATAGCAACAGGCCCCATCACTGGTACACTCTGGCCTATGAGTGGAAGAACAGTGTTCGTATCAAAGGCGGCTCTGACTGGAATATGGGGCGAATCTCATGTGGGTGGTTTTCTTGGACCAGAGCTGAAGTATGCTGGATATGATATGCTAGTTGTTGAAGGTGCAGCTGAGAAGCCTGTCTATATTCTCATTGAAGACGATGATCTCCA